>CAJJDF010000024.1 GCA_905182785.1 uncultured Flavobacteriales bacterium | reverse complement strand
AATGGTACAGTTCAAACTCCTTTTCAACATATTGGATTATTAGATACTTTTGGCGGTCTTTCTTCTAGTAATACTCAAGTGTTTTTAGGTATGCATACTTTTACAGCTGCTGTTGCTGATAATTTTGATGTTTGGACAACTTTACCAAATGGAGTGATTGATACTTTAACAGGTAATGATACTACTTCAGTTAGTTTAAAACCACAATTAGCTTTAGGTACTTATACGATTGGAGGTTCTTCTCCTGATTATGCAACATGGAATTTAGCAGTTGCTGACTTAAATTCTATTGGTATTTGTGGACCTGTCGTATTTAATGTTCGTCAAGGAACTTACACAGAGCAAATAGATATAAGTTCAATTGATGGATCTTCATCTATTAACACGGTTACATTCCAACCAGACCCAGCTAATACAGCAGCAGTTATCTTAAGACATGCAGCAGTTGGAGCAGCTGATAATTATGTTGTTAAAATTAGTGGAGCAGAATATGTAACAATTGATAGTATCACTATTACGGCAACAGGAGCTATTTATGGTTATGCAGTTGATTTTGCATCAGCAGAGTATGTAACAGTAAAAAACTGTGAGATAAATGCCAGTGCAATTTCTACGAGCACACTTAGTATGCCAATTCGTAATGTATCAGGAGTTAATGTAGAATATTGTACGATTGAGAATAATGTTCTAAATAATGGTTATTATGGTATGGATTGGTACGGAGGAAATACTACCTCAAAAGAAATAGGTAATGTCATTAAAGGGAATGAGATAAATAATTTCAATACCTATGGAATGAGGTTTTACTTCCAAGCCGGAGGAACAGTAGAAGGAAATACATTTGAGCAATCAACTTCTGCAACAGGAACATCTTATGGATTATATATCTATTACAGTGATAGTGCAAAAATAAAAGCAAATAAAGTTATTCTTTATGGGGCAGGAACAAACTATGGAATGTATTTATACAGAGCTCATGGTTCAGCAACAAACAAAGCTGAAGTTCAAAATAACATGATTATTACATCAGCTTCTTCAACAGGAACTAGTTATGGAGTTTATATTGGATACGGTCAACATATTAACTTTTATCATAACACTATTAATGTACGAGGAGGAAGTGCAACAGCAGGAAGAGGTCTTTATTTATTAGGAAGTACATCAACTTTATATGGAGATGTAGATATTAAGAATAATATTTTTGCAAATTCTGGACCAGGAGTTGGAGCTTATGTAACTACAGGGGCAATCTCAACCTTCTTAACAGGTATGGACTATAACATTTTTACAGCAAGTGGAACAAACCTAATTAGTGAAAATGGAACTTACCATACAACACTTGCAAGTTGGCAGACAGCAACAACATTAGATTTAAATAGTTTGTCGGGATTAACAGGATTTGTATCACCAATAGATTTACATCTGCAAGGTCCTTTGGCAGCAGATGCTGGAGCAAATGTAGGAGTAATGGTTGATTTTGATGGTGACGTCAGACCTATCTTACCTTCTACAGGTTATGATATTGGAGCGGATGAATACATCCCGCCAACATGTCCCTTAGGGTCTAGTTTGTCAGCATATAATATTGCAACAACAACAACTGATCTAGGATATATTTCAGGATTTTCTGATACAGGTTGGATTTTTGAATATGGTGTTCCAGGATTTACTCCAGGTACAGGTTTAACTCAACAAGTCTCAAACGACAGTACAACTTTATTGGGGTTAACTCAAAACACTAATTATGAAGCATATGTTAGAGGAATTTGTTCTTCTAGTGATACTTCTACTTATTTCGGGCCAATTGCATTCAAAACTTTACCAACATGTCCCTTAGGGTCTAGCTTTTCAGCATATAATATTGCTGCTACAACAACTGATTTAGGCTATATTTCAGGGGCTGCTGATACTGGTTGGGTTTTTGAATATGGTTCTCCAGGATTTATTCCGGGTACAGGTTTGACCCAACAAGTATCAAACGACAGCACAACTATATCAGGGTTAGCTTCAAACACTAATTATGAAGCCTACGTTAGGGGGATTTGTTCTCTTGGAGATACTTCAGGTTATTTTGGTCCAGTTGCTTTTGCAACTGCTTGTGTGACTATTGGAGCTCCTTACTCTCAGAATTTTGATTTGATGACTTTATCGCCAGGGAGTACTTGCTATGCCGTAGATGACATTAATGATTGTTGGTCAAATGAAGTTACTTCTAGTAATTTTTGGCAAGTAAGATCTTCAGCAACAACTTCAGGTAGCACAGGACCATCTTTTGACCATACTTCTGGATCAGGAAACTATGTTTATATTGAAACTTCTGGGGCTTGTTTAGCAGGAGGTAAATCTACTTTATATAGTCCTTCTTTAGATATTTCTGCCATTACAAATCCTCAGTTGTCTTTTTATTACCATATGTATGGTGCAACAATGGATTCATTAAATGTATTTATTTCTAATGACAATGGTACAACATGGAGTAGTAGTGCTTGGGGACTATTTGGAGATCAAGGGAATGCATGGAGAGAAGCTATTGTTTCATTATCAAGTTATATCGGAGATACTATAATGATTAAGTTTGTTTCTATTAGAGGATCAAGTTTTACTGCTGATGTTGCCCTGGATGACATTTTAGTTAATCTTGCGCCAACTTGCCCTAGACCATCACTTATAGGTAGACACGCTTTATTTTCTGACTCTGTAGCTTTAAATTGGACAAATGGATCAGCAGATAGTATTTGGGAAATTCAATACGGTTCCCCTGGATTTACTTTAGGAACAGGAACATCAATTATTGATAACAATGATTCTACTTCAATAGGAGGCTTAACTCCTGTCACAACATATGAAGTTTATGTAAGAAGTATTTGTACTGTTGGAGATACAAGTTTATGGGAGGGTCCTTATACTTTCACAACACCATGTGCTTCTTTTACTCCACCTTACTTAGAAGATTTTTCTACTTATTCATTTGCATCTAATCCAGCTTGTTGGGAAGAAGCTACAGGAATTTTAACTGTTAATTCAGCTTTAACTATAGGGACTTCTAACTGGAGTAATAAAACTTCATTTGCAAATAACGGATTAGGAAATCCTGCTGCAGCAATGAATATTTATGGAACAGGAAGAAACGAATGGTTAATCTCACCATCAATTGATTTAGGAGCAGGAACAACCCCTTACCAAGTAGAATTTGATGTTGCAATTACAGATTGGATTAATCCAACTCCACCAAGTGCAGCAGGAGGATTAATGGGACCAGATGATAAATTAGTTCTAGTTATTTCTACTGATAATGGAAACACTTGGTCTGATACAAATATCCTTGCACAATGGGATACTGCTAATATGCCATCTCATACAGGAGATTATTTTTACTATAACTTAACTGCAGGAGGATATACAGGTCAAGTAAGATTTGGATTGTATGCAGAGTCTTCTGTTTCTAACGAAGACAATGATGCACACATTGACAACTTTGCAGTTGTTCAAGTGCCAACATGTCCAAGACCATTAGGATTAACATTTGATAGCGCAACACAAACAACAGCTAACATTAGCTGGACAAATGGAGCGGCAGATAGTTCATGGATTTTGGAATACGGAACACCTGGATTTACTCAAGGATCAGGAACAACAGTTAGTTCTGCAACAAGTCCTGGTGTTATTACAGGATTGACAGCAAGTACCTGTTATGATGTTTACATGAGAAGTATTTGTACAGTTGGAGATTCTAGTTTATGGATTGGACCAATGAGATTCTGTACAGATTGTGCACCAGTATTCGATTTATGTGAAGACTTTGAAGGATATTCAGCAGGAGAATTACCTATCTGTTGGGAGAAATTCATTATAACAACTGGATCATCTACTGTAGGAATTAATACTTTTGGAGGAAGTGCAGCACCAAGTGCAGTTCAAATGAATTCAGGAAGTGATGGAGGAGCAACTATGTTCTTAATCTCACCTGAAATGACAGCCGTAGGTGCAGGAACTCACAGAGCTTCATTCTGGGTAGATGGATCATTTACTACAGATACGGTTCTTATTTTAGGAACAATGAGTGACCCAACAAATCCTGGAACATTTAATCCTATTGATACAATTAAGACTATATCGAGTTCTTACCAATTCTTTAAAGTTTCATTTGCTTCATATACTGGAACAGACACAAGAATTGCATTTCAGTATGTTGCAACTTCTACATACAGAAGTTTGACAATTGATGATTTCTGTTTTGAAGTTATTCCTTCTTGTGAAAAAGCACCATTCCCTACTATATTAAATAGTGGAGTAGATTCAAATAAATTGAATTTAGGTTGGAATGTTGATACTACTCAAACTAGTTTTATTATTAACTACGGACCTGCAGGATATGATCCAGTTACTAATCCAACTGGAGGAAATACTACTACTTCTGCATTTAACTTTGTTTCAGTAACTGGGCTTAATCCACTTACAGAATATTGTTTCTGGATAAAAGCAGTTTGTACAAATGGAGATACGAGTGCATGGGCTGGACCATTTTGTGGAGAAACAGGATGTCCTTCTTCTACAGGAACACCTTATTTTCAAAACTTCGCTAACTATACGAACACTGATTTACCAATCTGTTGGCAAGAAGCAAAAGGAGTATTAGGAACAAATTCTACTATTGCATATGGAACTTCAAATTGGGGTCCTGATGGATTTGGAAATGTTGGAACTACAGGAGCTGCTAGAATGAACTTATATTCAACTAACAGATACGAATGGTTGGTTTCTCCTTCTATTAATTTAGGAACAAACCCAAGTGGATATCACATTATAGAATTTGACATTGCACTTACTGATTGGAATAATTCAACAGCAGGTGTTGTAGGTGTAGATGATTCAGTTGCTTTAGTTGTTTCATACAATGATGGATTAACTTGGAGTACTACTGATATTCTTCAATTGTTTGATACTGGAAATGCACCTTCAAGTACAGGAGATCATATCGTTTACACGTTAAGAAACCAAACAGGAGTAGTTAAGTTTGGATTCTATGCTGCATCTTCTGTTTCTAATGAAGATAACGATTGGTTTATCGATAACTTTAGTATTAGAGACACTGTTTTTGCTGGAATTGATGAAATTGATGAAGTTGCAAACTTTAGAATTTTCCCTAATCCAAACAATGGTCAGTTTACTATCCTTAACGAAGGAAGTGCAAACAAATCAAGTGTGAAAGTGATAGATATACAAGGGAGAGTGGTGTATGATGAAGCTTATTATTTCAACCACAACGGTAGAAAACAAGTAGATTTAACAAAACTTAATTCTGGAGTCTATATCCTAATCCTACAAGGTGAAGGAAGACAAGAACAACACAGAATCATACTAAACAAATAAGAAGAGTATATAAATTCAAAAAGCCTGATGGACATTCCATCAGGCTTTTTTTTGGCTTTTTTATTGTCTCAACAAAGAAAAACCTCCAAGAGATTTAACTCTTGGAGGTTTTTTAATTCAATCCATTTGAACTAAGCAAAAAGGAACTTATTACAGGAAGGCTATTTTTTTGCTTTCAATCTTATAATAGGAATGATCACTTCTTCCAACGAAATACCTCCGTGCTGAAAAGTATCTTTGTAAAAATTTACGTAGTAATTATAATTATTAGGGTAAGCAATGAATGTATCGTCTTTAGCAAAAATATATCGAGTGTTTTGATTAATTTTTGGTAAAAAGGCATCATCAGGATTTTTAATCTCAAAAACATCTTTGCTTTTGTAACTTAGGTTTTTGCCAAGTTTATATCTCAAGTTAGTATTTACACTTCTGTCTCCAATAACTTTTATAGGAGAAGTAACTTTTACCATCCCATGATCGGTAGTAAGCACAATGTTGTGACCACTTTCTTGAATTTTTTTAATTATCTCTAGAAGGGGAGAATGCTTAAACCAAGATTCGGTAATTGAACGATAAGCAGAATCATCATCTGCCAATTCTTTTATTACTTCCATATCTGTTCTGGCATGAGAAAGCATATCTACAAAATTGTAAACAATTACATTGAAGTCATTTTGAAGTAAATCAGAAAAGCTATCTACCAGTTTCTTTCCTTTTGCATTAGTTGTAATCTTGTTGTAGGATGTTTTTAAGCTAATTCCAAGCCTTTTCATCTGATCAAGCAGAAAATCCTCCTCAAAGTTATTTTTACTTCCTTCTTCATCTTCTTCTACCCATTTTGACGGGAATTTTTTTCTAATTTCTGAAGGCATAAGTCCAGCAAAAATTGAATTTCTAGCATACTGAGTTGCAGTTGGTAAAATACTAAAGTAGGTGTCCTCTTCTTCCACATCAAAGTATTCGCCAAATAACGGCTCAAGAACTTTCCATTGATCGTATCTAAAATTGTCTATAACAATCAAAAATGTCTTTTTATCCTTGATGAATGGAGCAATTTTTTGCTTAAACAAAGTATGGGAAAGAATTGGAGTTTCATCCGAAGTTCCATTTAACCAAGACAAATAATTGTCCTCAATAAACTTAGAAAATTGTTGATTGGCTTCTTTTTTCTGCATTTCAAAAATTTCAGACATACTTTTGTCTTTCGATTTATCCATTTTCAGTTCCCAAAAAGCTAGGTGATCATTCATTTCTTTCCAATCCTCAATATCAAGCCTGTCCATTAATCGCATTGCAATGTTACGAAACTCTTGTTGGTAGCTAGAAGTAGTCTCTTCACTCACCAGTCTGCTTTGGTCTATATTTTTCTTTATTGAAAGTAAAATCTGATTTGGATTTACGGGTTTTATCAAATAATCAGAGATGTCTTTTCCAATAGCACTTTCCATAATTGCTTCTTCCTCACTTTTGGTAATCATAATTACAGGTAAGGAGGGTCTCAATCTTTTTATTTCACTCAAAGCCTCTAATCCTGAAATTCCTGGCATATTTTCATCTAAAAAAACAAGGTCGTAGTTGTTTTTTTCAACCATTTCTATGGCTTCAGAGCCATTGTTTATAGTATCTACCTCAAATTCTTTTTGTTCCAAAAACATGATGTGAGGCTTAAGTAAATCGATTTCGTCATCTGCCCATAAAATTTTTACTGCCATATTTTTTGATTAATAAATCACTTTTTTCACTTAAGATTCACTTGGTGAATCTAATTTTAAGTGGTTTAATATTGTTATTTTTGTGTAAATATCGGATATTCCGATTTATTACTTACTATGAAAATACTTAACGACCCAATTTACGGTTTTATTACAATTCGTTACCCTATTATTCTTAATTTAATTGATCACCCATATTTTCAAAGATTAAATAGAATAAAACAATTGGGTTTATCTTATTTAGTATACCCTGGAGCACATCACACACGATTTCATCACGCAATTGGAGCCATGCATTTGATGCAAAATGCAATTGATGTATTAAAATTAAAAGAGATAGAGATTTCTGAAGAAGAGGAATTGGGGGCCTTAATAGCAATTTTATTACACGATATAGGTCACGGACCTTTTTCTCATGCTTTAGAACATACTTTGGTGAAAGGAGTGAGTCACGAAGATATTTCTATTCTTTTGATGAATAAATTGAACGAAGAGTTTGAAGGAAAGTTAGATTTATCAATTGAAATTTTCAGAAATAATTACAAGAAAAAATTCCTTCATCAGTTGGTTTCATCTCAATTAGATATGGATAGATTAGACTATCTAAAAAGAGATAGTTTTTACAGTGGCGTATCAGAAGGTGTTGTAAGTAGCGATAGAATAATTAATATGCTTAATGTGCACAATGATGAATTGGTAATTGAAGAAAAAGGAATTTATTCCATAGAGAAATTCATTGTAGCTAGGCGACTTATGTATTGGCAAGTTTATTTGCATAAAACGGTTTTAGCAGCAGAAAATTTATTGGTTCGTATTCTTAAAAGAGCCAAATATTTAGCAGAAAATGGAGTGGAATTGCACGCAAGCCCTGTTCTAAAAAAGTTTCTTTACAACAATTATTCAAAAGCCGACTTTGACACAAACGAAGTGCTAGAAGCTTTCACACAGTTGGACGATACAGATTTATACAGTGCAATCAAAACTTGGGCAAAGCACGAAGATTTTACTTTATCCAAAATTTCAAATGCTTTAATAAATAGAGATTTACCAAAAATTATTATTCAAAAAGAACCTTTTGAAGAGACTAGAATAAATGGATTGACAAAGTTAGTAAAAGAAACCTACTCCATTTCAGACGAAGAAGTGAACTATATTGTATTTGACAGTGCAATTACAAACAATGCATACAATGCAAAAGAAGACGTAATTAACATTAAATATAAAAATGGGGACATTCTAAATATTACTGACGCTTCCGATAATTTTAACATTCAATCATTGACAGAACCAGTGAAAAAGTATTTCGTTTGTTACCCAAAAGAATTTAGAGGGAAATGGTAAAAATCATTCGCTATATTCTATTTCCATTTTCTATTTTATATGGATTAATAGTTGCTTTCAGGAATTTTTTGTTCGATAAAAAAATAATGAAATCAAGTGAATTTGATGTAAAAACTATCCAAGTTGGAAACCTCTCTGCTGGAGGAACAGGAAAAACTCCTCACGTAGAATATTTAATAAGATTACTGAAGGGCGATTATAAAACAGCAACCTTATCAAGAGGTTACGGGAGAATAAAAACAGGATATCAAAAAGCAAAGGAAACTTCCACAGCCCAAGATATAGGAGATGAACCGTTACAGTTTTATTCTAAATTTTATGACATTTCTGTTTATGTAGACGCCAAAAGAGTGAATGGAATTATAAATATAATGTCACAAGAAGAATTACCAGATTTGGTAATTATGGATGACGCATTCCAGCACAGAGCAATAAAATCTGGATTTTCTGTACTATTGACGGATTATAAGTCTCCTTTTTATAAAGATTTTATGTTGCCTACGGGAAATTTACGTGAGTTTTCTTATGGTAAGAAAAGAGCAGATGTAATTATTGTAACCAAATGCCCAAATGATTTGACTACAGAAAAACAGGGGGAAATGGAAAGTAAATTGAAGGCAACTGGCAACCAGCAAGTTTTCTTTTCAAGAATTAAATATGGAAAATTAAGATCTGTTTGGGATGAGAGTGTGCTAGAATTCGACTCCATAGACGAACTGTTGTTAATCACAGGAATTGCAAATCCAAAACCCTTACAAAATTACCTGGAAGAGAAAAATAAAGAGTTACTTCATTTGAAATTTCCCGACCACCACTCATTTACTGATAAAAATATTCAAAATATTATCACTACTTTTGAGAATATAAAAGTAGAAAATAAATTTATTGTAACTACAGAAAAAGATGCAATGAGACTAAAGTCTTATAAAGAATTGGTAAAATATCCTGTTTACTATCTCGACATTGAGATTGAAATAATAAGCAAGAAAAATGAATTTGATAAATTGATAAAAAACTATGTTAAAGCAAATTAAAGAAACGGCAGCTTTTTTAAAACAGAGAATAAAAAACGAGTGTGAAGTAGGAATAATTTTAGGAACTGGGCTTGGTGGCCTTGTAAATGAAATAGAAATTGAACACAGTTTTGATTATGAAAATATTCCAAATTTCCCTATTTCTACTGTGGAAGGACATTCAGGTAAATTAATTATTGGAATACTTGGAGAAAAAAGAGTAGTAGCACTTCAAGGAAGATTTCATTACTATGAGGGTTACTCCATGAATGAAGTGGTTTTCCCCGTGAGAGTGATGAAGTTTTTAGGAATAAAAACCTTGATTGTTTCTAATGCAAGTGGAGGAGTAAATCCAGATTTCGAGATAGGTGAAATCATGATTATGGATGATCATATTAATTTATTTGGAGATAATCCATTGATTGGAAAAAACATGGATGAATTAGGGCCAAGATTCCCTGATATGAGCGAACCGTATGATAAGAAATTAATTGCCAAAGCGCACGAGATTGCCAAAGCTAACAACATAAAAGTAGCTCAAGGTTCTTATGCAGGCCTTTCTGGACCCACCTTAGAAACTCCAGCAGAATATGTTTATGTAAGAAAAATTGGAGCAGATGCGGTAGGGATGTCTACTGTGCCAGAGGTTATTGCAGCACGTCATATGGGAATTCCTTGTTTTGGTTTTTCTATCATTACAGATCTTGGAGTGCCAGGAAAAATTATAGAAATGACTCACGAAATTGTACAAGAAGTTGCCAATAAAGCTGAACCTAAAATGACGATTATAACAAAAGAGTTAATTTCTTCACTGTAATAGGCAACCACTTCCGTTTATTTTTCGTATTTTTCTTATCCAAGCAATGGTTTGGAATCTAAAACTATTAATTTTATGAAGAAGTTACTATTTTCTTTCATGTTCAGCCTTGTTTTAGGCGTGGGATTCTCCCAATGTGGGTGTACAAAATTGGTATTCATTATAGATAATTCTGGATCGGTTTCCACAACAGAATTTACAGATATGAAAAGATCTATCGATACAATTTCTGCCCAATTATTAAGGCAGTATCCTGGTTCTGAAATAACTGTTTTACAATATGCTTCTCAGAATGCAACAAACCATACGTATGCAATCTCGGTCCCATTTACTACAAATACTACAACTGCTCAAACATGGAGTAGAGCTTATGCAACCGGAGGAACTGTTAACTCCGGATATTTTCAGGATCACTTACCGGGTTCTTTAGAGAAAATGAGAAGAGACAGTATTTGGTATGCAGGAAAAAGTGTCGATTTAATTACTGGGGCTTGTAATACTAGAGTCTTCTTATTTACAGATGCCGCATATGGGGGGACTGGTTGTTGTTCTCACTTAATAAACAATGGTCTTGCAACCCTAGCTTTGCCAAATTACGGTGAATATAATTTACATAAATCAACTTTTTTATCAGAATGGACTGTCTATCATGTAACTTTTGGAACTAACACAACAGCTCAACAAGCTGGAGCAGCCATATCAAGTAAAGGAGGAAGTTATGCCGGAACGAGAGCTTTAAATCCAGGAGATCCTCAAGGGGCTGGAGGCCCAAGAAAATATTATTCTTTTGCTGGTTTTCAGCTTAGTCAGCAAAATGTTGATACTGCATTAGCAAATATTAATGCAGGATCTTTTAGTGCTCAATTTCCAAACGATACTATCTGCTTGGGAGATAGCGCAAGGTTTTCAAGTAATGTTACTTTTCCAACTAGTTATGTGTCTTGGAATTTTGGAGATGGGAATTCAGATACCGTTATTTCTCCTTCTCATTTGTATGCTGCAGCAGGTATCTACCAAGTAACTTTTATTGTTTGGTCAGATGATTCTACCTGTAAAGATACTTTAACTCAACCCGTAGTTGTAAATCCAACTTTAGTTGCCGATTTTTTATCAGATACGGTTTGTTTATCCTCTGCGACAACTTTTACTAACACAACGACCGGTTCAATCAGTTCTCTTTCTTGGGATTTTGGAGACGGTTCAGGATCAACTTTTATTCCTGACACAACCCATGTTTATGCTTTGCCAGGTACAATTCCTGTAACTTTAATTGTGAAAAGTTCATCTGTCTGTTCCGATACGATTACAAAAAACGTAGTAATAAACGATTTGCCAAACACACAATTTTCTATCAGTAATCAATGTCAGTTTGTAAATACTTCACCTGTAAATATAACAACCACATCTATTCCAGCAAGTCTAGCAACAATGGATTGGGCTTGGGATTTTGGAGATGGAGGAGTTAGTTTATTACAAAATCCTACCTACGCATTCAATACTGTGGGATCCTATACGGTACAATTAATTGCAACAACAGACAAAATGTGTGCCGATACATTTTCATTACCAATTGTAATAAATCCAAAACCAGTTGCCAGTTATGATGCGGGTGTAGCTTGTTTAACTCAAGCAACAACATTTGCAGATTTATCTACAGTAAGTTCAGGAGTAATAACTAATTGGGCATGGAATATTCCAGGGTTTCCTACTGTTCCTAGTCCTGTTTACACTTTCCCTACAGGTGGAGCATTTCCTATAACATTAACTGTTACTACTGATTCTGCTTGTACAGACGATACGACAATAAATATTGTTGTGAGGCCACTACCAATACCCGATTTCAATTTTTCACCTTTAGAGATATTTGTGTTTGACACAAAGGTTTGTTTTGCAAATAACACAACTGGAGCATTAGGTTATTTGTGGGATTTTGATTTTGCAGGACCAACAGGAACATCTATATTAACTTCACCCTGTACAGTTACTTTTCCATCTGATTCGGAAAGAAAGTATAACGTGAAACTACTGGCCATAAATCAATATGGATGTAAAGACTCTATAAACAAAGAGGTTTCTATTTTGGATGGTTTTATTTTATATGCACCTAATACATTTACTCCAAATGGAGATGGAAATAATGAGTTATTCAAAGTATTTGTAGAAGGAATTGTTGAATATGAAATATTTATTTTTGATAGATGGGGAGAAGAAATTTTTCATTCAACTGACCCTACAGACTCTTGGGACGGAAAGTATAATGGACTGATGAGTCAAACAGATGCTTATGTTTATCGAATTATAGTAAAAAGTAAAAATAACGTCACCAAAGAGTTTATTGGTCAGATAAAAATTACTAAATAAAAATCCTTAATTAAAACTTAAAAAGTCTTGCGAAAGCAAGGCTTTTTTTGGCTACATTAGTTCCTTATTTTATAACAATGAAAAAACACATACTCTTTTTACTTTTATTTTCAATGAGTTTTGGCTATTTGGCTCAAGATAGTTTGAACATGAAGGTGTTATATAATTGGAAAGATAATTCCTTGTCTGCTACTAATCTTTATAACAATGCTTATAACGAAGTATGGGGATATGCTAAGAATGGAAGAGAGTACGCTATTATTGGGACAACTAGAGGTACCCATTTTTTTGATGTCACAAATCCTCAATCGCCAACTCTAGTAGATTTTGTTCAAGGGAGAGATACAGGAAGGCAAATTGTGCACAGAGATTATCACGATTACCAGGGATATTTGTACATAGCAACTGACGAAGGAAACGGTTCTTTACAAATTGTAGATTTATCCTATTTACCTGATTCAGTCAGTTTGGTATATGATCAAGATACTGCGATTAAGCTTTCACATAATATTTTTATAGACTCTGCGAGAGGGAAATTGTATTCTTGTGGAGGAGGGTCATCCAGAAAATTTAGTGTTTACTCATTATCAAATCCATTGTCACCCCAATTAATTTATAGATGTGAAACAGACATTTCCTGGTGGGCAGCAAATGTCGGTACATCTGGTGGTTATGTTCATGATGTGTTTGTAAGAAATGATACAGCCTACTGCAATGCAGGAAGCGGATTATTCGTAGTAGATTTTAGTACTACACCAGTTTTATTAGGAAGTATTTCTTCTTATCCCGACAAAGGATATAACCACTCTGGTTGGCTAAGTGAAGATGGAAACACTTATGCATTGGGAGATGAGACACACGGTAAAAAACTGAAAATGCTTGATGTTTCCGATTTATCTAACATTACTTTTTTAGATACTGTAGGAATAACAGACAACAGTGCAATTCTTCATAATCAAATAATAAAAGGAGATTTGATGTATGTTGCTTATTATTACAATGGAGTTTATGTATATAACATTAAGAATCCTTCAAGTCCTATTCTTACTGGTTTTTATGATACTTCCAAAGAGCTTAATTTTTTAAGTTTCAAAGGGTGTTGGGGAATTTATCCGTTTTTGCCTTCGGGTGTTTTGTTAGCTTCAGATATGCAAGAAGGACTTTTTATATTGGATGTTTCTCAAGCAACTTCAATAGATGAAATAGCAAATAAAAATAGATTTTCATTGTTTCCAAATCCCGCATCTAATCAATTCTATTTGATGGGGTTGAGTAATTACAATGAGGGTTATAACGTTGAAGTTAGAGACATAAATGGAAAGAAAATTGTCAGTAATAAATTTGAAAATAACTTTTTGGAAAAAGTGCAAATACAAATCCCTAATGAAATCCCTGCCGGAGTTTATGTTGTAACCATTTTTAATAGTACTTTTGCACAAAGTATTAAATTAATAAAACACTAAATTTGAGTACTATTTACGATAAATACGAGACAGTAATAGGATTGGAGGTTCATGCACAATTGATGACCAAATCCAAAGCCTATTCAAGCGATAGAAACGAATACGGTTCTACTCCTAATACCAATGTGAGTGTAGTAACACTTGGGCATCCGGGGACTTTGCCTAAATACAACAAGCAAGGAATTAATTTTGCCGTAAAAATGGGATTGGCTTGTGAAAGCACGATCACTAAAGAAATGATTTTTGCAAGAAAAAATTATTTCTATCCAGATTTACCAAAAGGTTACCAAATCACTCAAGATGAAACGCCTATTTGTACAGGAGGTTTTATTCAGATAAAAGATGAAAACGGAAACGCCAGACAAATAGAATTAACAAGAATTCATTTGGAGGAAGATGCAGGAAAAAGTATTCATGATTTGGATCCTTTCAATTCTCTTATTGATTTAAATAGAGCAGGAGTTCCGCTTATTGAGATTGTATCAGAGCCACAAATAAAATCATCTCAGGAAGCTTATGACTATGTTTCTGAAGTAAGAAAATTGGTTCGTTACCTTGATATTTGTGATGGAAATATGGAGGAAGGAAGTTTGAGATGTGATGCCAATGTTTCGGTCATGCTAAAAGGGGCTAAAGTATTTGGTAATAGAACAGAGGTGAAGAACATGAACTCCATGCGAAATGTTCAAAAAGCAATAGATTTTGAAGTAAAAAGACAAATTGATTTATTAGAACAAGGCGAAATAATAAAAATGGAAACCAGAAGTTTTAATGCTGCTAATGGTTCTACAATATCCATGAGAAGTAAAGAGGCTGCTAATGATTACCGTTTTTTCCCAGAGCCAGATTTACAACCGTTACAAGTTACAGCAGAATATGTTGAGAAGATAAAAGAGGTAATGCCTCCTTTGCCAAACCAATTATTCAAAAAATATACAGAAGAATTAAACCTATCAGAATATGATGCTTTGGTATTAACCGAAAACAAAGAAGAAGCATTATATTTTGAGGCAGTAATTAAGAATACTTCCAACTATAAATCTGCTTCCAATTGGGTAACCGTAAATATTAAATCGTATTTGAATGAAAAAGCGATAGAAATAGATGAGTTTGAGGTTGAACCAAAAAAGATTGGGGAGTTAATTCAACTGATTGACGATAACAAAATTAGTAATTCAGTCGCTTCTCAAAAGGTATTCCCACTGTTGATAGAAACGCCTTCAAAATCACCTTTGTCAATAGCAGAGGCAAATAATTGGATTCAAAACTCTGACGAAGGAGCAATAGAAGAATTAATAAACAAAGCATTAAGTAAATTTCCAGAAAAAGTAGAAGAGTACAAATCAGGAAAAAAAGGATTGTTGGGGTTATTTATGGGAGAAGTGATGAAACTTTCACAAGGAAAGGCAGACCCTAAATTAACCAATCAAAAACTGAGAGAAATACTAGATAAATAAGCAACTATGAAAAAAATTGTTCTAGCAATAATAGGAGTCATTACATTAATAAACTGTGGAAATGAGACGAACCCTACAGTAGAAGGGAAAATACAAGCACTTGGTTTGGAGTCTAATCAAATGGTTTATATTTATAAACTAAATGATAAATCAATGAGTGCAATTGATTCAGCTCTTGTTGGAAAGAATGGTGAGTTTAAGATTGAATTGCAAGATTCAAATAAAGGTATTTTTCATTTTGGAAGTTCTAGAGTCAACACGTTACCTATTGTGATAAAAAATGAGACCAAAAAAATTGAATTAGATATAAAAAACAATCAGCAATTTACGATTGATTATAATGTGAATGGATCTCAAGAATCAGAACAAATGGCACTTTTTTATAAGAAAGTGTATGATATGATGCTGTTCAATCAAGGAATTTCAATGAAAATGAAGCAAATAGCTCCAGACAATTTTGCAGGTCAAGAAATCCTTCAAAAAGAATCTATGATGGCTTCACAAGAATTTGTGAAATTTAGAAATCAATTTATAGAAGACAATAAAGGTTCGGAGGCATTAGTAGTTGTACTAGAACAAATAAGACCAGAATCTGAATTTACATTGTTCAAAGAAGTGGCGCAAGAATTGAATAAAACACTGCCAAATACTCCTTATACCTCCAATTTGAATCAATACATAGCGCAAATGGAGATGAAGACAATGTTGTCAATTGGCTCGGAAGCTCCAGAATTAGATTTTCCTGGTCCTGATGGAACCAATATAAAACTTTCCTCTTTAAGAGGTAAAGTAGTATTGTTAGATTTTTGGGCTTCTTGGTGCAAGCCATGTAGAATGGAGAACCCAAATGTTGTGAAATTATACAATAAATACAAGGACCAAGGGTTTGATGTTTACAGTTTTTCATTAGACGAAAAGAAAGACAGGTGGATCAAAGCCATAGAGGATGATGGATTAGTTTGGGGAAACCACGTGAGTGATCTCAAAGGATGGAAATCGCAATCGGTTTCAATTTATGGATTTGGAGGAATTCCATTTACAGTATTGATAGATCGTGAGGGTAAGATATTAGCAAAAAAATTAAGAGGTGAAGCACTTGAAACGGCTTTGGAAAAAGTGTTGTAATTAAATTAGTGAGGTAATAATTAGAATAAAAATTAAAACAAATAGTTGATGAAATTAATTAAGAGTATCCTTGTGTTTATCCTAATGACATTAACTTCTATAGGGTTTAGTCAGCAGCTAACTACGGTAAATGGGAAGATAAAAAAAGGGAGAAGTAAGGTGATTTATCTTCAACACAATGAAGGGAATAAAGTGGAATATGTTGATTCAGCAAAAATTAATATCTTAGGTCGATTCAAGCTGGAAACAGGGATAGTTTTAGATGATTTTTACCAATTAACTATCGACAAAAAAGAATCTCATTTATTGATTCTTAAAGGAGGTGAAGAAGTTTTTATCAAATCTTCAGCAGACTTTAAAAACAAGGATTATGAATTGAAAGGCTCAGCTGACAGTAAATTAGTCCAAGAGTTTTATCAGATGAAGAATAATAAGGAGGTGTCAAAAGACTCAATGTCTAAATTCGCAATGGAATTCATTGAAAAGAACTCAAAATCATTAGCTGTCTTTATAGCTTTAAATGACGCAAAAGAATTGAAAAAAGCAATTCAAATAGCAGAAAAAGGAATAGGAGAATCGTATAACAATTCCAACTACCACAACAGTTTGAAATCTGCATTAAAACAAATTTCGCAAACGGAGAAGACAAAAAAATCGTCTAAAACACCAACAGGTGCAATCGCTCCAGAACTCAATATGGTTAACCCTGAAGGGAAAATTATTACGTTAGAGTCATTGAGAGGAAAATATGTTTTAATTGATTTTTGGGCTTCATGGTGTGGACCATGTAGAAGGGAAAACCCTACTGTAGTAAGACTTTATAATAAATACAAAGACCAAGGGTTTGATGTGTATAGTGTTTCACTTGACAAGAGTAAATCTAAATGGATGTCGGCCATTGTTAAAGATGGATTAATCTGGGAGAATCATGTAAGTGACCTCAAAGGATGGGGTTCTGCAGCAACAGGTTTATACGGATTTAGAGGAATTCCTTACACAGTATTAATTGATAAAGAAGGTAAAGTTATTGCTACGAAATTACGTGGAGCTGCCTTAGAAAGAAAACTGGAACAACTGTTCAAATAACAATGGAATTACCAAAAGATAAAAAAATATATTTTGCCTCAGATTTTCATTTGGGTGTTCCTACTCATCAATTGAGCAGGGAGAGAGAGGATAGAATTGTGTCTTGGTTAGATTCAATCAAATCTTCGGCTCATATAATTTATTTGGTAGGAGATATATTTGATTTTTGGTTCGAATACAAACAAGTAATACCTAGAGGTTTCGCAAGGTTTTCAGGAAAAATTGCAGAGTTGACAGACTCTGGAATTCAAGTTGTGTTTTTCACAGGAAACCATGATATGTGGATGTTCGATTATTTAGAAAAAGAACTGGGAGTAACAATAGAAAGAGAAAAAATTGAAATAGAGATTAATGGGAAATCATTTCTTATTGCTCATGGAGATGGACTAGGCTCTGGCGACAGAGGGTACAAAATAATAAAAGCAATCTTTGCTAATAAAGTTTGTCAATGGTTTTTTGCTAGACTTCATCCTAATCTCGGAATAGGATTAGCCGATTATTTATCTCGAAAAAGTAGAAAGCACTCAGTCAATGACGATAAATTTTTGGGAAGAGAAAAAGAATGGTTGATTCAATACTCTATCGAAAAGCTAAATGAAAAACACTTTGATTATTTTATTTTTGGGCACAGACATTTTCCAATTACGGTTGATTTAAAACCAAATAGCACCTATATAAATCTAGGAGAATGGATTTCTCACAATACTTTTGTTGATTTTGACGGAGATAAGTGCATAATGAATACGTTTTCAGTAGATTAAGAAAGCTGTTGTATTCATTTATTTTTACACTTATTAAGGTATAAAATATTTTCTATTGTTTAATAATAAAATTCCTTAGGAACTCTGCTGTAAATTGGTAAAATCCACCCTACTTGAATGTTGAAAAGGTTATCGTTCCTCATTCCAAATCTAGGATCATTAATTTCATAATCTACCTGGTAGTCTCTTCTTAGTTTTGTAAAAGCTTGAGTAAATTCAATCCCACAATAAAAATTCATTAATTTATTATTACTCATATAGCGATAGCCAATAAATTCTGTGAAAGATATTCCAGAAGTATACCTGTCGTATCCGCCTTTGTATATCCCATTAAGTTGAATAATGTCATTATTTATATTATTGAAGTTTATTTTGTGAGTCAATAATCCAACACCTGCCGTAATAACAAACCCAGAGTTTGGGTTAGTAGATAAGTAAGGTAAAAGTCTTCCCAAATAAACCCCTATGTGATGACCTCTTTGAAGCATTTCGTAGGTGGAGAATTTACCATCAACACCTATAATTCCTCCAGAAGATGTGATTAATTCTTTTAACATACCCGAATCCGAAACATTACCTCCAAATAAAAAATCATACTTTACCCCAACAATCCATTGGGACTTTAGTTTAATTTCAAACCTTGCATTTAAGGAAGAAGTAAAACCAAAACGATCTTTCAGATCTTTGCCAGGAAAATTAGCAGAATAACCTAATTTAAGCAAAGGTATATTTATAGAAGAATCAGTGATACTCGATTGTCCATAAGAAATAGTCATGCTACATAATAACAAGAAAAAAAATATTTTTTTTAACATGAAGGCGCTTTTAATAACTGTTAAAATTACAAAAAGTTAATTTACAATACGTTTCAAATGTTAAAAAAATTCCGTTTTTTAACATTATTTAGTCTTAAGTCTGAAAAGAAGTCTCCTTAGATAGCGCCTCTTGAAGAATTGTAATTATTGGGACTGAAATAAGTGATAAGGATGATACATTAAGAATATTAGATAGGGTAAAAAGGGAAAGTATTTAAAAGAAAAGGCATTATCTAAGATGGAATTACCTAACCATAGTATTGGAGTTTTATTGTTTTTATTGTCCGCTTTCAATTTTGAGATTATGTATATTTATTCATGAAAAAAATCGCAACTATTATACTAGCTATTTTCCTTGTATCCTCTCCCTTAGATTTTTTATCCCAAAGATCTAAAAGAGGGAAGTCAGTTTCTCCAAAAAAAAGAGAAAAGCAATTAAGAAAAACGGAGAAGAAGAAAGAAAAAGAAATTAGAAAAGCTAAAAAGGCAGGAAAAGAAAAGCATTTAAACATTCAAGATAAAAAGGTAAGAAGAAGATTAAAGAGAAATAGGAAGCGCTCTAATAGAAAAAAAAGAGGCGTTAATTTCCCTTTTGTTATGAAATAGAGGGTGTAATTATAAAAAAATGACCTTTAAATAATTACTAAACTTCTAGTATAAAATATTGAAATGTATATTTTTATCATTTTTTAAATTTCTTTTCTTTCAATAGGAAAAAATAACTAATATATTTGGTTTAAGATTATGTTAAAATAACTTAAAAATATTTTATATTTACGACTTGTAACTATTTAAAATTTTTGAAATATAATAATGGATGAGCTAGATTCTAAGCGATTAAAATCTAGAGACATTATAAAATAAGAGCAATATGATTAAAAAAATTATTCTAACGTTTATTACAGTGTTTACACTGTCATTCGCTTTCTCTCAAGCTGGTACAGGTCAGCTTAAGGGAACAATTACAGATAAATCAACTGGAGAAACCTTGCCATTTGTTAATTTAGTATTGATTCAAAACGGAACACAAAAGGCAGGAGCCGCTTCTGATCTGGATGGAAAATTTGTAATAAATTCTATACAGCCGGGGAGTTATGAATTGAAAGTTAGTTTTGTTGGATATAAAAAATATCAAGTAAATGGGATTATAGTAAAGAGTAATAAAATTACATTCCAAAACATCTTGTTAGAAAATGGAGATGTAACATTAGAAGAATTTACAGTTGTTGACTATGAAGTGCCATTAATTGATAGAGACGGAGGATCTTCTGGGGGAACAATGACAAAAGATGAAATCGCAAAAATGCCAGGAAGATCTGCAGCTTCTATAGCCGCAACTGTTGGTGGTGTTGCTACTGATGGTAACGGAGCAATTTCTAGTATTAGAGGAGCAAGATCAGATGCTACTTACTATTATATAGATGGAATTAAAGTAAGAGGGTCAGCAAATTTGCCAAAATCAGCAATTCAAGAAGTTGCTGTAATTACAGGAGGTTTACCAGCTAGTTATGGAGATGCTACAGGAGGTGTAATTTCGATTACAACTAGAGGCCCATCGAGTTTCTATTTTGGAGGTATTGAATATGTTACTTCTGGATATAAAATTGGAGATAATACTTATGGAACTGATAATTATGGGTATAACTTATTAGAAGGAAGTTTATCAGGACCACTTTTTATGAAAAAAGATTCAAATGGGAAAAAAACAAAACCAATTTTAGGGTTCTTTATCTCAGGGAATGCTCGTCATATAGTAGACTCAAGACCTTTAGCAATTGATCAGTTTCAGTTAAAACAAGATGTGAAAGATGATATTTTGTTAAATCCAGTTGTAAGAAACCAATCAAATGGGATTAATTACAAGACTGAGTATTTAACAATGAATGATTTTGAAAAAATAAAATTCAGACAGAATGCGGCCCAAAGGAGTGCCTCTATTTCTACAAAAATTGATGTAAATACGGGACCAAATATTAATTTGTCTTTTGGAGGAACTTTAGATTGGGGTAATGGAAACGGATATAACTTTGCAAGTTCTTTATTAAATTCAGAAAATTTATCTAATAGTACTAATAGTACATGGAGAGCTTACGGTAAATTAACACAGAGATTTGCTAATAATGTTGTTGAAGAAGGTGAAAAAGAATCAAAAATTAAAAATGCTTATTATACTGTAATGGTTGATTATTCTAAATCATCAAACAACACAAAAAACACCCGTCATGGAGATAATTTATTCGATTATGGATATGTAGGAAATTTTGATAGACAGTTTGAAAATAATTATGAATATGATGCTTCATCTAATACATACATTCATAATGGGTTTTTAGAAACTTCTGCTGACTTTACACCTTCAGATAAAAATGCTGATTTAGCTGCAGTTACTAGTCAATATTATGATTTTAATAGTGGAAGAGTAAGAAGTTTAGATAATGTACTACAAGGTCAAGCATTAAGAAATGGAGATGTACCAAGATCGGTTTATGGCTTATTTACAAACGTAGGGGTCCAGCCAGGAGGATATAATTATGGGGAGTTTGGACAATTTAGAGTTACAGCTTCCGGTTCTGCTAATGTTGGAGATCACGCAATGACTTTAGGTTTTGAATACGAACAAAGATCAGATAGATCTTACGGAATTGGACCAATTGGACTTTGGACAAGAATGAGGCAATTGGCAAATAGCCATATTGGAGAGTTGAACCTTGATAGTTATAACGAAGAATACAAAGGAACGTATTTATATAGAACCTACGATAGGTTAATTAGTACCGAAGCACAAACGTTTTTTGATTATAACTTAAGACAATCCTTAGGATTGGATCCAAATGGATCAGATTTCATTGTGGTAGACGCAATGGACCCATCTCAATTTAATGTAGATTTCTTTAGTGCAGACGAACTAACAAATGGGGGGTTTGATCAAAGTTTTATTAGTTACTATGGTTATGATCACACAGGGAAGAAAATTAATTCTAACCCAAGTTTAGATGATTTCTTTACAGAGAAAGACGAATCGGGTAATTTCAAAAGACAAGTTGGTGCATTTGAACCAATTTATTTTGCTGGATTTATTATGGATAAATTTTCATTCAATGATATCATATTTAATGTAGGAGTAAGAGTTGATAGATTTGATGCAAATCAATCAGTACTAAAAGACAAATATTTATTAAGACCAGCAAGAACAGTTGCAGAAGTTGGATCTTTACCAGGAGGTGTTGAGATTAGTCACCCTGCAAATATGGGAGATGATTATGTTGTCTATGTAAATGACATAAATGCTCCTACAGCTATTAATGGATATAGAAACGGGAACACTTGGTACAATGCGGATGGAATTGAAATAACAGACCCTACTACAATTGAATCTCCAAATGGTATAGCACCTTATTTAGCAGATGGAGTTTCTCCAACTGATCAAATAAATTCTAATGCATTTGAAGATTATAAACCTTCTATTATTGTAATGCCAAGAATTTCTTTTTCTTTCCCAATTTCGGAAGATGCTTTGTTTTTTGCTCATTATGATATTTTATCACAAAGACCAACTACAGGAAATAGATTGAATCCTTTAGACTATTTATACATAGATAATATTTCTGCGGATGTAATAAATAATCCAGATTTGAAACCAACAAGAACGATTGATTATGAAGTTGGATTCCAACAAGTATTAAGTAGATCATCTTCATTGAAAATTGCAGGTTTCTATAGAGAGCAAAGAGATGAAATTACAGTAGTTAATGTTGCGGGAGCTTATCCTAAAACTTACCGTTCATTTGGTAACCTTGATTTTGGAACAGTAAAAGGACTTACTTTAACTTTTGACAAAAGAAAATCGAAGAATCTTTGGATGAAAGTATCTTACACACTTCAATTTGCAGAAGGAACTGGATCTAGTGCAGGTTCGTCCCTTAGTTTAATTAACTCTGGTCAACCAAACTTAAGAGCAATCTTTCCTTACAGCTATGATCAAAGACATGTTGTAACAGGAACAGTTGATTTTAGATATGGACAAGGAAAAGATTATAACGGATTGGTATTAGGAGGTAAAAAAATTCTTGAAAATACAGGAGTTAACTTTACAGCAAACTATTCATCAGGAAGACCTTATTCTGCCTCAAAAACGGTATCATCACTTACAGGATTAGGAGCTTCAGTTCTTGAAGGAACTCCTAGTGGTTCAAGAAATCCTGGAACATTTAGAGTTGCAATGCAAGTGGATAGAAATTTCATGTTAAAGTTTGGATCTAAAAAACAAAAATCTGCAGCATTGAATGTATATTTATTGGTAAATAATTTATTTAACACGAAGAATATATTAGGAGTGTATAGAGCAACAGGAAATCCTGATGATGATGGATTTTTATCAGATGCTCAATTCCAAACAATTATTGCTAGTCAAATTAGCGAAGCATCATTCAGAGAGTATTATGCTTTAAGAATGAACAATCCTTTTAATTATTCGTTACCAAGAACAATTAGACTTGGTGTGAAACTTGATTTTTAAAAATATTAGAATATGAAAACTTACAATACAAACAAATTTTTTCTTTTAGGTGTTGGTTTACTTTTATCTTCTGTCTTAACGGCAAGAGAATGGGTGGGAACCTCTTCAAGATCGGGAAGTTCCATAGCAACTAGAGCAGCAGGGTGTGCGCCAGCTAGTCAGAACCGAACATTAGAGTTTAATAACGCGAGTGCCTACATAGAAAACAGTGGTTTATTATGGTATAATAGATCTTTATCTAGAGCATCTTATATCGTGCCAAAAGACGCAGGAACTTCACCAATATATGCTGGAGGTCTTTGGATGGGTGGTGTTGATGCTACTAATCAATTGAAACTTGCTGCCATTAGATTTAGATCAGATGGAAATGATTACTGGCCAGGACCACTTTCTACAACAGCAGGATCAGGAAATGGTGTTGATAAAAAAGATTTTGGTGCAGCAGATATTAATGCAGCAGAATGTGCTGCTTGGGATAAGTTTTTTGTAATCACAAGACAGGAAGTAGAAACTTACAGGTCTTTTTATATTTGTTCTCAAGACCCTTTATGTAACGCTTCAGATGATTTTCCTGGTTATGCAATTCCATCAAGTATACTAGATTGGCCAGCACACGGAGATGTTTCAAAATTTCAAGATTATTACATTGCTCCTTTTTATGACAATGATGGAGATGGCGTTTATAATGTTGCCAATGGTGATTACCCTTGGTATGACATAGAAGAAGAGATTGATTGTAGAAACGATCGTCAAGTAACATTGTTTGGAGATTACACTATTTGGTGGATTTTTAATGACAGAGGAAATATTCATACAGAATCTGGAGGTGAATCAATAGGAATGGAAATAAGAGGACAAGCCTTTTCATTTGCAACCAATGATGAGATAAACGACATGACATTTTATAATTATGAAATGATTAACCGTTCTACTCAAACTTTATTTGACACTTATTTTGGACAAAATGTAGATACAGATTTAGGTTGTGCACAAGATGATTATGTAGGTTGTGATGTAGGAAGAGGGTTAGGTTATGCTTATAATGCAGATGCAACTGATGATAATTGTTCAAATGGAGCAGTTCCTTATGGAGCAAATCCACCTGCTATTGGAGTAGATTTCTTTGAAGGGCCTTACCAGGATAATGATGGTAAAGCAAATCCATTTTTTGTAAATGGTTCTTCTAACTTCTTAACAGAAGCAGTTCCTGGTAATGGGATCGGTTATGGAGATTCAACTATAGATAACGAAAGATTTGGGATGAGAAGATTTGTATATTATAACAATTCGGCTTCGGGTAATCAAAGTGATCCTGACAACCAAATTGAACATTATAATTACCTTAAGGGATTATGGAAAGATGGAGTTAAATTTCAATATGGAGGAGATGCGTATCCAGCACCAGTTGGTTCATCAACATCAGGAGTAGATTGTGATTTCATGTTCCCAAGTAATCCTGCAACAGGAGTTAATACAGACCCAGAAGGATGGGGAACTGGAGGAAATACTTCCGTAGCTGCAGCACCTTGGTCAGAAACATCAGTAGGTAACGCACCAGGAGATAGAAGATTCTTGCAATCTGCTGGGCCATTTACTTTAGAGCCAGGAGCATTGAACAACATTACAGTAGGAGTTGTTTACGGAAGGGGAACAAGTGGGAACCTTTCTTCTATAGCTAAATTAACTGCGGCTGATGATAAAGCACAAAGTTTATTTGATAATTGTTTTGAGATATTAGAAGGGCCAGATGCACCAAAACTTGTTATTCAAGAATTGGACAAAGAATTGATTCTAACAATTGATCCTACAGCAAACGGAGCTGATATTGAAAATTACTCTAAACTTGATCCAACTATTGATACAAGTCTATTAGATCCTTCGTTAAAAGCAATTAACGGAAAAAACAACTATTACACTTTTGAAGGATACCAAATATACCAATTAAAAGATATTTCAGTTTCGGCTTCTGATATTTATGATATAGATAAGTCTAGACTAATTGCTCAGTACGATATTAAAAATGGAGTAACGCAATTAATCAATTATTCGATTGATCCAGTAATGGGAGTTGGAGTCCCTCAATTATTTGCTAATGGAGCAGATGCAGGAATAAAACATTCATTAAGAGTAACAGACGATTTATTTGCAAAAGGAGATCCAAAAATAGTAAATCACAAAACTTACTATTTCTTAATAATTTCCTATGGTTATAATAATTTCAAAAAATATGACCCAACAGATGCAGGTTCATTGAATGGACAACAAAAACCTTATATCGCAAGTAGAAAAGGATATGATGGATCAGAAATACAATCTTATCCTGGAATTCCTCATAACCCAACACCAGAAGCTGGAGGGACAGTTCAGAACGCAAACTACGGAGACGGAGTTGAAATTGTGAGAATTGAAGGAATGGGTAACGGAGGAAATGAATTGGATTTAACTGATGCTTCTAGACTAGAAATAGCAAGAAACAACAGAGTAGATGAATTAACTTATGCAGCTGGAAAAGGACCAATAGATGTTAAAATTATTGACCCATTGAATTTACCATCTGACGAATACCAAGTTAAGTTTATAAAAGATGGTTCTAATGGATTAAATGCTGCAACATGGGAATTGAAACGATTAAGTGATGACTCAATTATAGTATCGGATAGAGACATAGTTTTAGGGAATGAACAATTATTTCCAGATTATGGATTCTCAATTAATATTGAGCAATATCTTCATTTAAATAGAGCAGTAAAAACTGATATTGCCCCAGGAGCAGGTTCTTTAGAGCTTTCAACTAATTTAATTGATTGGAGTTTAACTTATGAAGATCCATCACAAGCATGGTTATTAGGGTTCCCAGATCAAGATGGAAACACATCAGCAAACTGGATAAGAAGTGGAACACAGGTTGTTGATCCAGCTACACCAGAAGGAGACTACAATGATTACCAAGGTTTAGATGACGAACAACAGTTTGAAGGGATTGCAGGAGGTACTTTTGCTCCGTTTAGATTATTAGGTCCTCAAGCTATTGACAATACTCCAGTTGGAGGAAGTTATGCTGCTGGTGCAGTAGTCAATTACAATGGAATGGGATTATTGAATAGTGTTGATGTTGTCTATACAAAAGATAAATCATTGTGGACTAGATGCTCTGTATTAGAAACTCAAGATAAAACAACTCTAGCAGAGGGTGGAGTGAGTAAATTAAATATAAGAGCAGCAGCTTCTATTGATAAAAATGGGAAACAAGCAGGGGATGCAGGCTATAACTCTGGAGAAGGAGATTTAGTTAGTGCAACAGGGATGGGATGGTTTCCAGGATATGTAATTGATCTAGAAACTGGAGAAAGATTAAATGTTGTTTACGGAGAAGATTCTTGGCTGGCAGGGGATAATGGAAGAGATATGATGTTCAACCCAACATCTACTTTTTATCAAGGACTTGGAAGTGTCGTTGCAGGAGGAAAACATTACTTATATATTTTCAGAAATAATAGCTTATTAACAACTCCACCAATTTTGGCAAATGACAACAATGCAACTAAGTATTATGACGATGGGGCAAGTATTTACAACAGATTGTCAGGAACAAATACTCTAGAGAAACTTAGAGTATGGCGCTCTTGTATGTGGGTAGGAACGCCTATGACTATACCAGGCAGAACTTTTTTAGCTACAGATGCAATACTAAAAGTAAGGGTAGAAACAAATTATGAAAGGTATGCTAACAAAGGATATATTGTTAATAAGCCTTCTTCAAATGTTGGAAATAGTAAAAATGATTGGTATAACTTATATCAATTTAATACAGAATCAGTGGCAACAGGAATTGGTGTTACAGATACAGCAACAAGTGCATTAAAGATGATTAATGTAGTACCCAATCCTTACTATGCTTATTCTAATTACGAAACTAAAAGATTGGACTCAAGAGTTAAGTTGACTAACTTACCAGAGAAATGTACAGTAAGAATTTATAATGTAGGAGGTTCATTAATAAGAACATTTACAAAAGATGATCCATTGACATCATTGGATTGGGATCTTAAAAATATAAATGGAGTTCCTATTGCTGGAGGGGTGTATATTATACATTTTGATGTTCCAGATGTGGGTGAAAAAGTGATAAAATGGTTTGGTGCATTAAGACCACCAGATTTGACAAACTTCTAAACCAGATTAAAAAAGAGTATTAAATTATTATAATTACTATAGTATGAAATTAAAAATAACAATATTATCAATCGCTACTTTCTTTTCTATAGCTGCAATGGCTGGAAATGAAGATAGAATCGGTTCAGCAGGTTCTACCCAATTGCTTATTAATCCTTGGGCAAGATCATCTGCTTGGGCTAGTTCTGGAGGTGCACATATAAAAGGATTAGGTGCATTGCAATTGAATGTAGCTGGTTTGGCATTAGCAGATAAAACAGAAATCGAATTTACCAATACTTCTTGGATGCAATCCACAGGAATTAAATTAAATTCTTTTGGTTTAGCACAGAGAGTGGGTGAGTCTGGAGTACTTGGAATAAGTATGATGACAGTAAATTATGGTGACATTCCAATTACTACAACAGAATTGCCAGAAGGAGGATTGGGAACTTTCTCTCCTACCAGTTTTTTGTTAAACTTGGCTTATGCTAAGGAATTTTCCGCATCAATTTCTGGGGGTATTAACATCAAGATTTTAAGTGAAGGAATTGCAAATGCAAAAGCAAATGGAGTTGCTTTTGATGCAGGAGTAAGATATGTAACAGGAGAAAGAGACCATATAAAAATTGGACTTGCTTTGAAAAATGTAGGACCACCAATGAAATACAAAGGAGATGGTTTTGCTATTGAAACTATAAACCCATTTACTGAGATCTCAACAACTACAGAACAAAGAACAGCAAACTTCGAATTACCCTCTTTAATTAATATTTCTGGAGCTTATGATTTTTTAATCAATGAAAATAATTCTTTAACTGCAGCAGCAACTTTTACTTCTAATTCTTTTCAAAGAGATCAATTTAGAGTTGGAGCTGAGTATGTTTTACATGCAAAAAAAGTAATTGTAATGATTAGAGCAGGATTAGTTTATGAAAAAGGGACATTCTCTGCAATAGAAACTCAATCAGCTTTATCTGGACCAAGTGCAGGTATTTCTATTGATATGCCATTTGGAAAAAACGAATCGACTCTTGGGGTAGATTACTCATTTAGAAATGCTCCGGTACTAGGTGCAATTCACGGAATAGGAATTAGATTAAACCTAGGTGAAGACGAAGAATAACAGTCAAAAAACTTGTTTTAAGCAGGTTTTATAAATAATTAGTATATTTGTGTATACAATAATAAAAGAGAATCGTAAGGTTCTCTTTTTTAGTTATACCATTAGAAAGAAAAATTATGTCTGACATTACATATTACACAGCAGAAGGATTGAAATCCTTAAAGGATGAGCTTTTTGAATTAGAAACATTTGAAAGGCCAAGAATATCTCAGCAAATTGCTGAAGCACGTGATAAAGGAGATTTATCAGAGAACGCAGAATATGATGCTGCAAAAGAAGCGCAAGGGTTATTGGAAATGAAGATCTCTAAACTAAAGAACATTATTTCTATTGCGAGAGTATTGGACGATACAGGAATGGATACCACTAAAGCGCTTATTTTATCTATCGTAAAAATTAAAAATTTAAGAAGTAATAAAGAGGTAGAATATACTTTGGTTGCTGAAAATGAAGCAGACTTAAAAGCAAAGAAAATTTCAGTAGATTCTCCAATTGGGAAAGGGTTATTAGGTCATAGTGTTGGTGACATTGCAGATGTGGAAACTCCAGGAGGGATTATTCAATTTGAAATCATAGAGATATCTAGATAAAATGAGTAGTATTTTTACCAGAATAATTAAGGGAGAACTACCTTGCTATAAAATTGCAGAGAACGATAAGTTTTTAGCTTTCTTGGATGTAAATCCGCTAGTAAAAGGACATACTTTGGTTATTCCTAAACAAGAAATTGATTATATATTTGATGTAGAAGATTCTCTTTTGTCAGAAATGATGATTTTTTCTAAGCAAGTCGCTTTAAAAATTGAAAAAGCAATCCCATGCAAAAGAATAGGAGTTGCTGTAATAGGATTAGAAGTGGCCCATGCACACATTCACTTAGTTCCTATGCAAAGCGCAAATGATGTAAATTTTACACAACCTAAGCTTTCTTTTTCTAAGAAAGAAATGGAAGAGGTATTGAATAAAATTATTGGATAAAATAAAGGAATTTCACTTAAAAAAGTAAACAACAAAAAAAAGGCTTGAAGATATCTTCAAGCCTTTTTTATTATATAATTGTATTGTAATTTATTTTGCCAATGCTTCAGCAACTTTCTTTCCAATTTCTGCAGGTGAACTAGCAACACTAATTCCACATTCAGCCATAATTTTCATTTTAGCTTGAGCTGTATCGTCATCACCTCCAACAATTGCACCAGCATGTCCCATTTTTCTTCCTTTAGGAGCAGTTTGCCCTGCAATAAAACCAATAACTGGCTTCGTACTGTTTGCTTTTACCCATCTTGCAGCTTTCGCTTCCATATCTCCACCAATTTCTCCAATCATTACAATTGCATCAGTCTCTGGATCATTCATAAACATTTCAACTGCTTCTTGTGTCGTAGTTCCAATAATTGGATCTCCTCCAATACCAATTGCAGTAGAAACTCCCAATCCAGCTTTCACGACTTGGTCGGCTGCTTCATAGGTCAATGTTCCAGATTTTGAAACAATACCTACTCTTCCTTTTTTGAAAACAAATCCTGGCATAATTCCAATTTTTGCTTCGTCAGCAGTAATTATCCCTGGGCAGTTTGGTCCAATTAATCTAGAATCTTTATCAGTTAAATATTCTTTTACTTTTACCATATCATTAGTTGGAATTCCTTCAGTAATACAAACGATTACTCCAATTCCAGCATCTGCAGCCTCCATAATTGCATCTGCAGCAAAAGCTGGCGGTACAAAAATAATGGATACGTTTGCTCCAGTTTCTTTTACAGCATTTTCTACGGTATTAAATACAGGTTTGTCAAGGTGAGTTTGCCCTCCTTTTCCTGGAGTAACACCACCAACAACTTGCGATCCGTATTCGATCATTTGTCCTGCATGAAAAGTTCCTTCGGTTCCTGTAAAACCTTGTACTATTATTTTAGAATCTTTATTAACTAATATACTCATTTGGTTCTTTGTTTTTAGAATAACCAAAAGTAGTTTTTTATCCTTTCTTTTACAAAATTATGAAAGGGAATATTAAAATTATCCTTTATCCATTCCTCAATCGGATTGAAAAACCTAAATTTGCACATGATTTTAGATTCTACCAATACAATTTGTGCCCTTTCTACTGCTAACGGAATGGGAGCGATAGCAGTAATTCGTGTTTCAGGAAGTGAAGCATTTCCTGTCGTTTCTTCTATTTTTTCTAAAGATTTATCCGATAAAAAATCGCATACAGCTCATTTTGGGGTGATAAAAGAGGAAGAAAATATAGTGGATGAAGTTTTATTAACTGTTTTCAAAAATCCGCAGTCATTCACAGGGGAAGATGTAATAGAGATTGCTTGTCACGGGTCGGTTTATATCCAGCAACAAATTCTTAAACTCCTAATCAAAAAAGGAGTGAGGCTAGCTAAAGCTGGTGAGTTTTCTATGCGAGCTTTTGCAAACGGAAAGTTTGATTTATCGCAGGCAGAGGCAATAGCAGATTTAATTTCTTCCACAACTGAGGCTTCTCATAAACTAGCCATGCAACAAATGCGTGGAGGGTTTTCTGATGAAATAAATGGACTCAGAGAGGAATTAATAAATTTCGCTTCGCTTATTGAACTGGAATTAGATTTTAGTGAAGAAGATGTAGAGTTTGCAGATAGAACCCAATTGAATGAATTATTGGAACGCATAGAGACGAAATTAAAAAGCCTGATAGAATCTTTTTCTTTTGGAAATGCAATTAAAAATGGAGTCCCAATTTCAATTATTGGAGCACCCAACTCAGGTAAATCTACTTTGCTGAACAAATTCTTGAAAGAAGAAAAAGCAATTGTATCCAGTATTGCTGGAACAACCCGTGATATTGTAGAAGATGAAATAGTGATGGAAGGAATAAAGTATCGATTTATTGATACAGCAGGAATTCGTGATACAGAAAATGAGATAGAAAAAATAGGAATCCAAAGAGCAATTGAGAAAGCAGGAAAATCTGCAATTATCTTGTATTTATTTGACGCTAGTGCAGACTTGGAACAAGTAAAAAAAGAATTTAAACTTTTGAAATCTCAATTGACAAACGAAACAATTGATGTAATTTGGGTAGCTAATAAAATAGATTTATTGGAAGATAAATCAAGATTAAGTGCAATCGATTGTACTCAAATTTCTGCTTCGGAAGGAGAGAATATAGAAGAACTGACTCAGAAGATTATTGAGATTACTAATTCTAAGCAATCGCAAGAGCAACAAGTTGTGGTAACTAATGTGCGTCATTTTGAGGCTTTGACAAATGCCAATGAAGCAATAGTACAAGTTACTAATGCGCTTAATATAGGAATTCCAGGAGATTTAGTTGCAATAGACATAAGGCAAGCACTTCATTTCTTAGGTGAGATTACGGGTGAGATATCTACAGATGAGTTACTAGGAAATATATTTAGTAAGTTTTGTATTGGAAAGTAAGAAAGCAGTATTACATTTAAATTATAGATAAAAAAAGCTCCTCAAATGAGGAGCTTTTTTTGGTTTAAGATTTTTATAGTTTAATAATTTTAAACATTTTTTTATAGTTTTTGCCCTCTAAGAATAAGAAGTAAACTCCAGCACTTTCATTGATCAAATTAACTTTTATTATTTCTTGTGATTCAAGGCTTACTTTTTCTATTAATCGCCCCTCTTCAGTTGTTATAGTATAGGATGACATTTCTTTAATACCCGTTAAATCAATTGTAAAGAACCCTTCTGTAGGATTAGGATAAATAGAAACAATATTTATCACTTTTTCTGGTATTCCAACAGAGATTATATTTTCACATACTGAAGTATCAACACAAGTACCAACTGTTATTTCGACTGCGTAATTTCCATTTGAAGTAGCTGTAAAGCTTTGTCCATTCTCCATCATTATTGGAAGATAAGCAGTGTTACAATCTAACCATTGATAATTTGCTCCTGTCAAATTAGAAGAAATAGTTACTCCTACTATATTAGTTGAAATGTCAATACTATTAATGGTCAGAGTAGTTATAAATATTGAGTCACAACCAATATTGTTTATTAAAGTATCTATGTATATTCCTGTAGAATCGTAGGTGTTAGTTCCAACTATAACAGAGAACCCTTGACATTCGACTAGTGATTGCGAACCAGAAGTTGGTTGATTAATAATCAGGGTTGTAGTTAAAATAGAATCACACCCATCATTATTAGTTAACGTGTCTTTAAAAACTCCAGAAGAATTGTAAGTGTTTGTTCCAACTATAACAGTGAACCCTTGACATTCAACAAGAGTTTGCGAACCAGAAGTTGGCTGATTAATTGTCAGAGTAGTAGTTAAAATAGAATCACACCCATCATTATTAGTTAAAGTGTCTTTAAAAACTCCAGAAGAATTATAAGTGTTCAATCCAACTATAACAGAGAATCCTTGACATTCAACAAAATTTTGAGAGCCAGAAGTAGGTTGATTAATTGTTAGGTTAGTAGTAAATATTGAGTCACATCCAACATTGTTTGTAAATGTATCTATATAAATACCAGTAGAATCATAAGTATTAGTTCCAACTACAATAGAAAACCCTTGACATTCAACTAATGTTTGAGAGCTAGTTGTTGGTTGAAATATAGTTAAATCTAAATGTATGATAGAATCACATCCTTTGGAATTTACAACTGTATCTTTTGCAGTATTGTTACTGCTTGAATATGTATTGCCATCTATCCATAAAAATGGAGTACAAGAAGTATGAGTATCTGCACTTGAAGGGATGAAAGTTTTTACAACTACTAATTCTCTAGAACTACTTGTGCAACCGTCCCAAGAAACAGTTTCAGCATAATAATTGTTTATCCCTGATGAACTAGGAGTAACGTTAAAGTTGCTTCCGGAATTAGAGTTACCTAGATTTGTCCCTCCAACAGAATCAGTATACCAATTGATATTTCCTGAAGGAAGAGAAACTTTAAAACTACTATAGGCCACAATAGCATAATGGCTAACCTTTGAGGTTTTTGCTCTTAATGCAAACGTACTTCCTGCAGGAACAATAATTGTATCGGCACCCCATCTAAAAGAACCAGTGCTAGTGCTATATATATTTGCTGTCAAATTATATTCTATACCATTTATTAAGTAATGTCCGGAATTGCAATTTAAAAAAGTTACTCCAGAACCCTTTTCATCTAATTCCCAATTAAACATTATTGTTGCATCTGCAGTTGTACTAATGACACCTCTTATAAAATCAGTGTTTCCAGTAGCCCCATTACCAGTCCTCATTCTTATAGCACCGGGAGCCCAACCTTGATATACGACCCCGTTAGAGGGTCCATTAGATGCAGTCCAATTTATTGGGTCGAAATCATCTTTGAAATCAATAAATACTTTCAAAGCTTCGCCAGACAAGTCGCTTGAAGCTCCTAAACAAATAGTTGCTGGAGACGCTATTAAATTTATAGGTTTATCAGGCAAAGGATTTGTTGTAAGAATAGCTTGGGCTCTTTTAGAACTGATACATCCAGCAATAGAAACCGCTTCAGCATAATAATTGTTTTTACCATTTATTGCGGGTAATACTTTAAAGTCTATACCCGTATCGGAATTTCCATAAGTTATTCCAGCAATAGAATCTGAATACCATGTAATAGTTCCTCCTGAAGCATTTAAAATACCACTATCTCCAAAACAAATTACCTGAGGGCTTGCAGGAATATTTATTAAGGCAACAGGCAAAGTGTCTGCGTGAACAGAAACCATTATTCTCGAAGAATTTGCTCCACATCCATTGGTAGAATTGTTTTCTGCATAATACTTGTTTGTTCCTTTTACATTAGGTGTGACTGTAAAATCACCTCCAGAAGCAGAGCTTCCCAAACTAGTTCCGCCAACTGAATCTGTATACCAAACTATCGAATCTCCAGTTGCGTTTAAATTTGTACTCATACCTAAACAAATTGAATCACTACTAACGGTAACATTTGAAGGTGAAAGAACTGCTGGAAATATTGATACAGTAACTAAAGTTCTAGATTCACTGCTACAATTTGAAGCAGAAACATTTTCGGCATAATATTTATTTATCCCAAAAAGCGAAGGCGTTATTGTGAAATTTGCACCAGATAATGAACTCCCAATGCTAGAACCACCAATTGAATCTGTATACCAATTAATTGTTCCTCCTGTTGCACTTAAGTTAGTATTTTGCCCCATACATATATTGCTAGGTGATCCTAAAACACTAGTTGGAGCTGTAGGTAAAGCTTTTACATTTAAAGTGTTCATTGATCTTTTATCGCTAATACATCCATTTACATTTACATCAGAATAATAAGTGTTTAATCCTGATTGTAAAGGAGTAGTAGAAAAGTTTTCTCCAATTTGTGAATTTCCAATGCTAGAACCACCAATTGAATCTGTATACCAATTAATGCTACCAGAAACACCAGAAATCGAACTTTTGAAATTTGAGATACTAAAAGAGCTATTGGTTGAGATTAAATTTCTAATTCTAAATCCAAAAGTATGACCTGCTGGCACTATTATAGTTGCTGTTCCATTTTGTTGAGTTAGAGAACTGGAATAACTGAATCCTGGGACTGGATATCCTAAACTATTAACCCAAACTTGAGGCGAATTTGTTCCAGAAGTTCGAGTCCAATTCCAATTAAATGTGATGGTTGTAGAATGGGTCATACTTAGTAATCCTCTATTAAATTCAGGATCTGAAGTTTGTCCTAATGTACTAAGAGTAATAAATGATGGAGATCCAGTAGTATCCACATTTGTTCCCCAAGTTTGCCATTTGTTTGGAGAATAAAACCCAATAAAATCATCTTTTGTTAGTGTTGTATTTAGAAGAGAACTATCACCTAGGCAAATAATAGAAGGAGTAGAAGCCCCATTTGTTGTTGAATAAGATTGATTAACTTGAGCTGTAACTTTTGTTCTAGCTAAAGAAATACACCCATTTTCATTTTCTGCCTCTGCATAAAAAGAGTAAGTTCCAGGCTGTGAAGGAACAATAGCAATATTTGTGTCAACATTAGTTCTCCCAATACTTATTCCTCCGGTTGAATCATTATACCAATTTACTTTACTCAAAGAACTCATTGTTATTGTATCATTCAAACAAACAGGAGAATTTATAGTGACGTTAGTAGGTGCATTTGGCAAAGGAGTAGTAACTACTAATATTGCTTTTCCATTAGGATTTATACAACCAAAGTCCGAAATAGCTACTGCATAATAATAATTATTGCCAGCACTATCAGGCTTTATCTTTAAATTTGCACCATTGGTGGTGCTATCAATTAAATCTAAATTTGAGTTAGCCAAATACCATTTGATATTACCAGATCCACTTAAAGAAATACTATCTCCATAGCAAATGATAGATGGGTTAGCTATTGCATCAGCAGGGTTTGCAGGCAATGATTTAACAAATACATTAACAGGAGTTCTTAATGTATCAAAACAACCTGCAGCTGAAATAATTTCTGCAAAATAATTTTTTATTCCAATAGAATCTTGGAAGATTGTGAAATTTGAACCTGGAAGAGTATTACCGATAGAAACACCACCACTATCAGAAACATACCAGTTGATTAAATTACTGTTTGTAGCAGTAATTACAAGTTTACTACTATCATAAAGGCAAACAGAATCTTTATTTGGCAGAGCACTAATTAATGTTGGATTAAGATTTATTGTAGCAGAAACTAAAGCCCTTGAAGGGCTCAAACAACCTGATGGAGAGACGGCTTCAGCATAAAAATTTATTAAACCAGTTGTAGATGGAGTATAAGAAAAAATAGAATCAGGCATTGAACTACCTAATAAAGTTCCCCCAGTAGGCATATCATACCAGTTTACAATAACATTGGATAACTCCTGAGAAGCTTTAAAATTTGTGTATGAAATGGTAGTTCCTCCATTTGTAAATTGACTATTTATACTTAAAGAAAATGACTTTCCAACTGGGACAATAATAGTATCTGTCCCGGTTTGAATAGAACCGCCATTAACAACAAATTTAGGTAGGTTTGAAGCAATACCATCAATTACAAATTGAGGAATGTCAGGACTTAAAGTTGCTGAATAAGCCCAATCGAATGAAATAATAATGTTTTGAGTAGAAGATAAAATCCCTTTATCTAAATCAGTGTTTCCAATATTATTTCCAGAGGTAAAAGAAATAGAATTTGGAGCATTTGAAGTATCAAGTGTACTTCCAGAAATAGTAGAATGACTCCAATTAGCAGGAGCATAAAAACCATCAAACTCATTGGCTGATAAGTTAGCTACTAAATCAATATTTCCTCCTTCACATAATTTAGTTGAAACTACAGAAGCATTAGATATAATAGGCTTTGGATTCAAAGCAACAGTTACTGCAGAAATAGAATCCCCTATGCAACCATGAAAAGAAACTCCTTTAGCGTAATAAGTGTTATTTCCAGAGATTAATGGGGATACGGGAAAATTTAAATGCGAACCTATATTTCCAATTAAGTTGGTAGCAAGTGAATCTGAGTACCAATTAGCATCTGTACCAGATCCTGAAAATGTTGATACTAAATTACTGCTTTCTCCTTCACATAGTATAGATGGTGTGGAAGTTAAAATTGGAGCTCCAGGTTGAGGACGACCAATAATTAATTCGGGTGTTCTATTAATATTCACACATCCGAAACTAGATACTGCTTCCGCATAATAATAATTTGTCCCTTCTTCTATAGAATCAGCTTTATAAGTACCGCCACTTGCTCTACTTCCAAGTAACACGCCACCATTTATTGAAGAATACCAGTTAATACCAGCTCCATCTGTAGTAGTAATATTAAACACATGTGTGTCACCAGGACATGCATATAAAGATGTTGGAGATGTTACATCTGGCACCATAGCTGGAGTAGGATTTATAGTAAATATCACCTCAGTTTTAGTTGAACTTTGACAAAAAGTACTAGTTCTAGCTTCAGCATAATATTTATATGTACCAGGGGAAAACTTAAAAACTACCCAGTCTTCTCCAGAAGCGGAAGAGCCTTTTAAAGTCATAGATTCATCATACCAAAAAATTGTAGCACCACCTATTGCATTTAGTTTAATTGAATCACCAATACATCCTTGTGATGGACTTGCAGTAACATTTGTAGCAGCAAAAGTAGCGTTAACTTCTACAGATACAGGGGCTCTTTTTGTGCTTACACATCCGTTATATATTAATTCAGCATAGTACTTAGTTACTCCTGTATTAGTTGGAGTTGCAGTGTAATTTGATGGTTTTATTGCACTACCTACTAAGCTACCGGCTAGAGAGTCTGTATACCAATTTACAGTAGCTCCTGTATAACCATTTACATATAGATCGGTAGAGGTACCTAAAAGACAAATATTGGAAGGAAGAGCTAAAGTTTGATCTACTTCTGTAATCCATTTACCATATACAGAAACATCAGATAATTCACTTGTACAGCCAAAATTTGAGATAGCTTGAGCACGAAATTTAGTTGAGCCAAAAATTGTTGTAGGAGCATTTTTATAGTTACTACCTGATATAGTCGTACTATCTATTCCATTCCCGAACCATTCTATAGTTGAACCTCCAGTTCCATTAAAAATTATACTATCTCCAGGGCAAATTGAATTGGGTGTAGCGGTTAAAATTGGATTAGCTGGTTGTGGATGAACTAGAACACTTACAGGTGTTCTAGCTGCACTTATACAACTAAAAGAAGAAACTGTCTCTGCATAATAATTATTTATTCCAGCAATTGTAGGGGAAACTTGGATATTTCCACCTGGAATTGTATTACGAAATGGTGTCCCTCCTGTTGGTTGAGTGTACCATAGTATTCTCGAAGAATTATCTGGATCTGTAGCTTGTAATAATGGAAATCCTTCATGATGACAAACTACAGATGGAATAGCGGAAATATTTATGGGTGCGTCAGGTAATGGATTAACTGTTATGCGAAAATCTTGCCTATTTATTTTACTTGATGAAACACAACCTAACGGAGTCAAAAGTTCTGCATAATATGTAGTTATACCCGCAATTGTTGGTGTAACAGTAAAGATCCCTCCTGAGTTTGTGGTAGCAATAGGAGAGCCGCCAGTTGGTGAAGTATACCAAAGAACCGTCCCATTTCCTTTAGCCCAAAGATCCATACTCTCACCCAAACAAAGATATCTGCTAGAATTAGAAATTTCTGTAAAATTTTCAACAGGAGGATCTACAATTTCGATAGTAGTATCTTTATAACATCCTGAATTATCATTAACAATAACAGTGTGTTTTCCCCTTGGTAAATTATTTACAGAAGCACTATTACTTCCATTTGACCAAGAATAATAAAAGGGAGGGGAATTTGATTGAAAACCGGAAACTGCTGCTTGACCAGTTGAATCACCAGCACAAATAGGGTCGGTATGGCTTACACTTGTAATATTACAATCATATAATGTGGAAAGACTTGTTGGTGTCGAACAATTATAGGCAAGACCATTTGGGACTTCAAATCTTACGCAAGCGACTCCCTTAGCAGGGTCTAGAGAAATATCCCAAGTACCCCCTCCATCTATCCCCCATTGTCTAAGAATTTTGTCAGCTTCGCAATCATCACATCCTCTTTCCGGATCCCATTGATTATCTCCAAATTTTGTCTCATTTAAGTATAATTCATCCATAAAAAACTTACTATAATTAGCAGATTCTACTTCAATGTGAGTAACAGGAATTTGACCATCTCCAGGAACTCTTACGTCAACATGAGAATAACCATCAGAATAACCATCACAATCTGGCACTAAATGATCCCAAGCAGCTAGAGTACTTCCTCTATAATATCTAACGTAAACATATCCTGTAGATGAGGAACTAAGACCACTGTGATAACAATCAAATTGGAAATTTATATCTACACGCCTTATATAAAAAAAGTTTGTTTTTATTATTCTATAAATCAGTCCTTGTCCAGGAAAAGCCATTACAATAGTCCCGGCACTATTTTTTTGTTGAACATTGTTAAGTTCTTCAAATACAGGTTTGTTGACATAAGCTTTTTCATATGCTGCTTTATCTTTAAAAAGAGGTCTTCCAGCAATATCATTAACTACCCAAGAGCTACTAGTTTTAGCTGAAGTTATAAGATTTTTTGCATCAGCCCCTATGCCTGTAAAAGCGCTAGTAGATCTTCCTCCGACTGTATTTGTTTCAGTACGAACTAAACCAACACTTGCGTCATCACCATTTTCATTATCGATTACATATATCTTACCTCTTAATGAACCAATGGTTGGTATTTGGGTGTATTTAGGATTTATCATCCTAGCATAGCCAACAGTTGTATTTTCACTTGCTATATAACTTGACAGGCTAGTGCTAAAATTAGTTTTAATTCCTCTTGCTTCAAGATGAATGATGATGGTTTCATTTTCATTTCCCGGTATAGACATGAAATTATTTATTTGAGTCAAAACTGTGTCAAAATTCATCCCTAAATAATGATTGTTATCAGTGGTAAGTGTCCATTTTGAAGTAGGATTCAAAAAGTTATAACTTACATAAACATCAAGATATCTTATTCCTGCTTTTAATTGATGAAAAATATCCATCCCTTGAGACTGTTTCGTTCTATCAAAAGTACCACCTGGGCCACCACCTATTAAATTATAAGCGCATGATTCGTAAGTACCTGGTATAGAAATTTCGTTTAATTTTTTACTCCCATCAATTTTATTCATCCATCCCTTAGCAAGAAACTCTAGGGAAGGTGCAATAATACTTCCATTATCATAAAATGAGGATAAAGTTGGTTCCCATTTTAGGGTTAAACCTTGCAATCCACTCCCGCTTCCTCCAACTGTCCCAACCCCCATATTTGGGACACCTTGATATAGACTTTTGTGCTCTAAACCATCATTGTAGGGGAAAATTTGTGCCTGTGTATTAAAATTGAAAGCAACAACAATTAAAAAGAAAAAATAAGAAGATTTAAAAAGACTAAATACAGCAATAAATTTTCTTAACATAATTGAATTGTTTTAATGGCTTCTTAACGAAGCTAACATAATTTTCCCTTTTATTTTTTTGTTAAAAAAAAAGTTATCTTCACAAGAATATATTTATAGCAAATCAATACATTAACAATCGATAATTAAAATAAGAAGCAATGAATTTATTATTGAAAATCAGAAGACTAGGTATTTTTTGTCTCTTTTTTTTGGCAATAACTGTCTCATTTTCTCAAAACAAAAACTACACTATTCAGTTATTAAATGAAAGTTTTCTCCCTCAAGAAAATCATCAGACTTTAATTTCTGAACTATCTACTCAAACAGAGTTTTCTTGTAAGATTATTCAATTCTATGATATACCAACAGCTAAAGAAAGACTAGAACTTAAAAAAGCTGGGATAGAACTGGACGATTACATTCCGAATTATGCCTACATAGCTACTTTTGCAAAAAACAGAAATTTAGATGTTTTCAATACTATAAAGGTTCGTGCTGTATTTAACCTAGATAATCGTTTTAAGCTAAGTCCAGAGTTATATAAAAAACAATATCCTAATCATATTCTTTTTGGAGACGAAATAAAAGTGCTAGCAATCTTTTTGGGAGATAATAGTAAGGCCAGAGAAAAGATTTCAAAAATTGGAAAAATTTTGAATTACTCTTTACAAGAACATAATTTCGAAGTGCAAATCCCAATTTTAAAAATAGAAGAGTTATTAGCTGTCCAGGAAATAAAATTTATTGAATCAATTAATCCAACACCAAGTTTGGAGGGAACAATCTTTAACACAACAGGAAGAACAAACTGGTTAAATAATCCGGTTAATAATTTAAATATTGATGGAGCAGGAACAACTGTAGCAGTTGAAGAAGGAGGGATTTATGACACCAGTGACAATAGAATTGAAATAGAAGGGAGGCTTACTGAATATGGTTCAGGGACTATTTCGGGACATAAGAGAGGAGTAATTTATAGAATGGCTGGTGCTGGAAATTTAAATCCAATTAATGAGGGAATTGCTTCTGGAGCAAATGTTTTGTCTCTAAACAATAATAATTCTAATAACACTTATTTTTCTACTGTTGGTCTTGTCTCAGTTAATCATTCTTATGGTTACGGGATAGGGATGAGTGCTTGGTCGGCTGGTACTGTTAGGGATCAAGATATAAGAGACAGTATTGGACCTTTACACAGTTGGTCAGCTGGGAATCAAAGTAATAATGCTAGTACTTACGGTCCATATGTTGGAATTAGTGGGTATGCAAATTTAACTGGAGGGGTAAAACAAGCTAAAAATACATTTGCTGTTGGTTCCTGTAATAATCTGGATAAAAGATCTGGTTTTAGTTCAAAAGGACCAGCCTATGATGGAAGAATAAAACCTGATTTAATGATAGAAGGAGGTGGAGGAACATCTCATGCAGCACCTAAAATATCTGGTGTCGTAGGACAATTGGTTCATAGTTATAAATCAGTGAATGGAGGAAGTACACCTCATTTATCTTTGATAAAAACGGTTCTTTTAAATACTTGTGATGACATGGAAAATCCAGGTCCAGATTTCCGTACAGGATTTGGTAGAGTTAATGTTAGACGTGCATTTTCAGTTTTTCAAGAAAATAGATTTATTGAAGCAAGTATAGCAAATGGAACAAACAAGAGTCATTCTATTACAGTCCCGACCAATGTAAAAGAATTACGTGTTTTGGTTCATTGGGCAGATTATCCGGCTTCTACCTCAATACCAGTAAAAGCATTGGTGAATAATTTGGATATGACAGTAATCAGTCCTGGAAATACAACTTATTTTCCCTGGGTTCTTAATCCAGCACCACATTTGGATAGTCTGAGAAAGCCTGCTATACGAGCATTAGATAATTTAAATAACGTGGAGCAAGTTACAATATCAAACCCAATAGCTGGAAATTATTCAATATCAATAAACGGAACTTTAATACCTCAAGGACCTCAAAAATATTTCCTTACTTATGAATTTTTATACGAAGAAGTATTATTAACATATCCTTTAGGGAGAGAGCATTTTGTCCCTGGGGAAACAGAATACATTCAGTGGGATTCTTATGGTACTCCAGGTAGTTTTGATTTAAAATATTCTGTAGATAGTGGAGCTAATTGGATATCCATAGCTACTGGTATAAATGATACAGTAAGAGGATATGCTTGGACTGTACCCAATGTAATAAGCGGAAAAGTTATAGTTAAATTAAATAGAGGTTCTATAATTAGCAATAGTATAGAAGCCTTTAATATTATGCCTTTAGTTCAAAACTTCTCTATGCTTTGGAGGTGTGCCGATTCGGCCTTGTTTCAATGGGACAATATGGATTCAGCATCTTACTATAAAATATCAAAACTTGGAAATAAATACATGGACTCTTTGACTATTACAAACAATAATTTTGTATTGATCACAGGTTTGAGTTCTTCACAAACAGACTGGTTAAGCGTTCAAGCTTATGGTCCTAAAGGAGCAATAAGTAGAAGAGTAATAGCTATTGAAATCCCTTTAACTGATTTCAACTGTATTGGAGAAGATGTTGCTATTGAAACTGTAATGGCTAGCAGTCATATTCCTTATTGTGTTTATGAAGGAAAGTTCCCTATTAAAATAAATTTAAGGAATACCGGAACAAAAGCTATGGATAGTCTCATAGTTAAGTTTCAACAAAATAATGGGCTTATATATGCAGATACCCTATTTGGAAGTATACCAATTGGGAATGTTCTAGTACACACTTTTAATGATAGTATTTCACTTAGCCTTGGAGTTGATAGTATCAAGGTTTGGTCTGAGAAACCAAGTGATGTCTTAAGTTCTAACGATAGTGCCTTGTTGGTTCTGGTTTCTTATTCCTGTTCAACAGTTAGCCTTCCATACGATCAAAATTTCGATTCATTTACTGATTGTTCTACTGCTTGGGGTTGTTCAGGTATTTCTTGTAGCCTTATGGACGGATGGTATAACGTACCAAATACACCTTCATTAATTGGAGATAGTATAGATTGGAGAACGGATCATAGCGGAACTGCTACAGCAAACACTGGTCCACCTTCTGACCATACTTCTGGAACTGGAAAATATCTTTACCTTGAAACTTCAACACCTTGTCCAAACAAAGATGCATTAGTAAATTCCCCTTGTATCGATTTAACAAGTTCTTCTTTTGCTACCCTTAAATTTTGGTATCACATGTATGGTTCTACAATAGGAAGTTTACATGTTGATGTTTTATCAAATGGGAAATGGATTAATGATGTTTCTTCCTCAATAATTGGAGACCAAGGTAATTTATGGATTGAAAAAACAGTTGACCTTTCTCCTTTTACAGGACAAAAAATTGTTGTAAGATTCAGAGGTAAAACGGGCAATGGATTTAGTGGAGATTTAGCAATAGATGATATTTCCATAAATCGTTTTCCTTTAGTTTCTTTTAATACAAACGATACAATACTTTGTGCAAATCAAGCTGCTATTTTTAATAATAATACGAAGTATGCCACTTCTTATAATTGGAGTGTTAGCCCTGCTGCTTTTAGCTACCAAAACAGTACAGATAGTAGCTCTTTTCAACCCCAAGTAAATTTTCTGAATTCTGGACTTTACACTGTAAATTTATTGGCTACCAATTCTTTTGGTATAGATTCATTAACTAAAACAAGCACTATTTATATTGTTCCAACTGCAGGTGCAGTTACAACAATTGGGGCCACTTTGACTATAGCATCAACAGGTGTGCTTTATAAATGGGTTAATTGTGACAGTAATTATTCTTTCCATCCTAAGGATACAAACCAAAGTTTTACTCCTATCATTAATGGGAATTATGCTTGTATTATAACTACACCTGAAGGTTGTTTAGATACAACAGCTTGTTTTTCTATCAATTCAGTTAAATTAGAGAATGTTTCAAAAGATGCTTTTGAAGTTAAAGTTTATCCTAATCCAGTAAATGAGATACTTACTGTTGAGGTTCTGAAACAAGAAATTAAAGGAGACATTTCTATAACGATAATTGATGAAATAGGGCGATTGGTTTATTTCAAAAAGGAAATGCCCACAGATGAAAATATAAAAATACCTGTTAATTCCTTTGAAAGTGGTTCTTACACTTTAGTTCTAAATAGTAAATCTTTTTCAGTGAGAAAAAAAATCATTATCGTGCGATAATGGAGAAGAAAAGTTTTTCAAAATTAAGCTGTGTTTAATTTTGAAATTGGCAATTCTAAGAGCAACAAATTGTTATTACAAATGTTCTTTATTACGAAGCATTGACCAAAGCAAACGAAGCCATTATTCAAGTTACTGATGCCCTTAATGTGGGAGTTCCAGTAGATTTAGTTGCTATAGACATAAGGCAAGTTATTATTTTTTTTGTTTCATAATTTAAATAGGGCTATGACTCACATTATTTTTGAAAACTATTAAAATTAATCCTTACATTTGATACAAAAATGATACAAAAATGACTTTTCCACTAAAATCTGAAATTCAAACTAAAATTGGCTTTAAAATTAAAAGCCGAGGAGATTGTGAATTGTTATCAAATATAATCTTAGAAACAATAGATAAGAGTATTAGTTATAATACTTTAAGTAGAATGTTTGTAGTTTCTAAAGAAACAAAGCCAAATAGTAATACGTTAAATATTTTATCAGAATACCTGGGCTATAAAAGTTATGTGCATTTTACTCAAAATTTTTTTTTAAAAGAAAAGAGTAATTTTTTTACTCTTTTATTTGAGATCGTTAATAACCCTAAAGAGGATGAAATGGTTATTTTAGTAAAATCTATTTATAACTCTTCGGATGACTTTATTAATTTAATTATCATATTATCCAGAGAATTATTTCATTTAAAACGATATGATTTACTCAATAAATTATTCAATTTAAAAGAGTTAAATTATGAAAACTTCACTTATTCAGAAGTTTTATTATTAGGAAACTCTATTGGCTTATTACTAAGGGTTCAAAAACTAGATTCTGAAATTATCTTATTAACAAACACTAATTTTCTAAAATGTGTGTACCTAACTTTTGTAGATTACTCAAGTTTAACGGGCTATTATGGGAATTGGACTTCCAGCATATCAAAAACAACTAAACTCACCGATATAACCTATTTCTGTGAAGCGATTACTCAACTTAAAAACTTTTTACTCCTTAAAAATGTAAACGATAGGGTTGAATATTCTCCAACACTTCATGACCTTCATCCAATTCTTTTGGGAAGAATATTATCGATTAAAATATTGGCGAATAATTACGAGACAATAGAATTATTATTAGCCCCATACTTTCAATCTAACGATAAGAAAAACACCTTCCAGCTGGAATTGTCCTATGAGCTGACTATTATTGCTATTATAACCGGTAATATTAAGCTAATGGGCTATCTTGTTAATGAAATATCTCCGAATATAAAACCTAAATTTTACTACCAAAAGCAGCATATAAATATCTATTATTTGATGTGCATGTTCTACTATAAATTAATAAATAAAGAGCCTGAAAAGAAGCTGTTTTCTGAGCATTATAAACCCAAAGAAAAACGAGCTAACTATGAAGAGTTCATTAATTTAATCGTGCTCATTTTCAACTATTCAGAAACGGATTCATTGGAGTTAAAATCTATCTATAAAGCTCGTTATTTAAGTTTGGCGACACAATTAAACTATCCCTATTTTTCTGAAAATCTGTTGAATCAGTATTTTAATGACTTAAGAAACCCAAGAGTGGTTTAACCAATTAATCTCGTTTCTATCTAAGAATAATAACCGCTTAATTCCTATTTGTTTTGTATCCTATTTTTATTAACCAGTTTGCCGAAAATAAATTCTGAAACAAGTTAAAGATGTTCCCTATTAAAGGCATTTATACACACAACCAAAAAGAATTATTTAATCTATTGAAAGATAAATTAGACTTTAGTATTCTATAACTATTTCAATGTCTTAAATTCGTCTTTTAAAATCCAAAAGATGCTAAACACAAAAAGAACATTTATAGAGCGCATTACTCTCCAGAAAGTAGGAAGTAAAACAAAAGAAGAGTTAAATTTCTTGGCGAAAGCTGAGGTGAGTTTATCTGAAAAAGAAGATAAAGCACTAAAAAGTTTCTTTTTGAGTTCGGTAAAAACATCCATTGAGCTCAATAAATTTTCGCATCACATCAGCCTGGAATACAACACTATGTTTGATTTGACAAAGAAATATTTTGACGAAGAACAAGATTTTATCCCTTATTCCAATGCAGTTCTTGGCCACTTGTACGAAAACTCAATTCACCCTCAAATAAAAACAGGAGAACTGTTTGTAGTTGAATTTCATGACATTGAATTCAATGATATCATAACAACAGCAATTGGAGTTTTTAAAATTGAAAAAAAATTAGAATTTTTGAACTTCAATCACAGGGAGGATGGAATCGATTTTATTATTGACAAAGGAGTAAAGTTGCAAAAGATAGATAAAGGGTGTCTGATAATCAATACCGAAAAGGACGATGGACTTAGAATCTTATCGGTAGACAATAACTCATATGACGCTTCGTATTGGAAAAATGATTTTCTGGGATTGGAAGAAGTGCATAACGATTCTTTTCAGACGAAACATTACCTGAATATGATTTCAGATTTTTCGGCAAATCTGGTGTTAAATAACGATACATTGGCTCAAAAAGATTTCATAAATCAAACAATGAGAGTGTTCAATGAAAATGAATTCATAAACTCTGATATCCTGAAAGAAGAATTACTTGAGCCGTTTGAAATAACAGATAAATTTGAAGAATACAAAGAGGAGTATAAGCAAATTCACAATGTAGATTTGGAAGCAAGTTTCAATATTGAGCAAACAACATTAAAGAAGGAAAAGAAGAAAATAAAATCAGAAATTCTTTTGGATACCATGATTCAAATAAAGATTGATCCTAACGAAATAGATACGGTAAAGGAAAATCTAGAAAGAGGGTATGACGAAGAAAAAAAGATGCATTTTTACAAAGTGTTTTTTAATGAAGAGTTATAATTAGTTACATCTCCTAGCCTAAATCAAAAAAAGATAGAAGTAAATAAAAAGCCTTAAAAACTAGCTGCCTTCTCAAATTTCCCATTCCTTTTCATGGTCTTAAAAGCCCTTTGAAAATCTTTATCTGGATTAAATTCTTCTGTTAATAATTGCAAACTTCCCCAGTTTAATCCCATAGAAGAAGAGGTGAATCCAAACCCAGTTATAATTCCATTATCAAGCATTATAAAAGAAATTTCTGATTTTTTTCTCCCTGTTGAGGTGTAAATTCCCGATTCATTTGTGTAACCATATTGCGCTTCAAATTTCTCAATTCTTAAGTTGTAATCTTCCCCACTTTCTTCCCCAATACAACCTCCGTTACAATTGTGTAATTGATATTGAAAACAGGAACCCACTCGGTTTACATTTTCTAAGCCATTCAATTTCTGGCAAAGGTCAAATCGTTCGATTATATCCAAAATAAATGTTTTTGCTTCTCTTCTAGAGCCAAATTCAATTATTGTATCGCTATATTGGTTTACTTCTTTGAGTTCCAGTTTATGAAATTCATCTTCGCGATTTATCGAAATCCCAAACGGGTATTTTGTCTTTTTTTGAGCTCGGTTATGAATTGGTCTATGGTTCTTTATCTCCATAGTTTCATAGAGTAAAGCCATAGTCTCGTTTCCCGTCAGTTTAAATTCTATAGACTGTATCGTTTCCATAATCGTAATTCCTCTCTTGGTAGAAAAGTTTCTCATATGGCTTTGCACTCTTTTTTTTATGTTGATGCTTTTACCAACATAAATTATTTTACCATCAAAATCCTTAAAATAATAGACCCCTGCTTTGTTAGGGAGTTTAGTTATACCTAGTTTTTCGGCCAAGTTAGTTACAATGTCCAAGTCTTCTTGTACGCGCATTATTTGATGAAAAACTTCTACAGTAGCCATGGTATCAGCCATTGCTCTGTGCGCATTGTTAAGTTTTACACCAAGTGATTTGCTTAGTTTCCCCAAACTGTATGAAGGCAACCCTGGAAAAGCTTTTCTTGACAAACGAACGGTACACATTTTTTCACTTTCGTAGGAAAAGCCTAAACTTTTGAATTCTTGCTTTACAAATCCGTAATCAAAATTGACGTTATGGGCTACAAAAACTCTTCCTTCTAAGTAGCTAAGAATAGTTTTTGCAACTTCAAAAAACTTAGGAGAATGAGCCACCATTTGGTTACTAATTCCTGTGAGAGCTGTAATGTTGTAGGGGATATTTTGTTCGGGAAATAGTAATGTTTCGTAAGAATCAATTATGTTCTCTCCATCAGTAATTACAATCGCAATTTCAGTTATTTTACTGGTAGATGGACTTCCTCCAGTGGTTTCTATGTCTACTATTGCGTATTCCAATTATTGGTTTTTTATAAATGTAGAAATAAATTTAAAAACTTATTAGTTTGAATCAAGAGAATAATGAAGTATTGTTTTTTAAAGTAACACAAGTCATTATGAATTTGTTTCAGGATCTCACAAAGAATATTTCACTCAGAATAAGTAAGGGTTATCAATAAATTAAAACTCCATTTTAACTTGGTCGTTTTTCAACTCCCAATCAATTTTCTCAATTCCTTTTTTCTCCAAAAATTCATTCGTTTTACTAAATGGTTTTGAACCCAAGAAACCTCTGTGAGCAGAAAATGGAGAAGGATGTGAAGAAGTAATTATGCAATGTTTCGATTCGTCAATCAAAGAGACTTTTTGTTCTGCAAATTTTCCCCACAACACAATCACAACTGATTCTTTCTTATTAGAAATGGTTTTAATCACAGAATCTGTAAATTCTTCCCAACCTTGTTTTTGATGGCTTACAGGCTTAGATTTACGGACTGTCAAGGTAGCGTTTAATAATAAAACGCCTTGTTTTGCCCAAGAGGTTAAATCCCCTTGAGTTGGACTATCTACTCCCAAGTCAGAGGCTAATTCTTTGAAAATATTTCGTAACGAAGGTGGAATTTTCATTCCTTCTGGAACAGAAAAGCTTAATCCGTGAGCTTGCCCTTTTCCATGGTAAGGGTCTTGCCCAAGAATTACAATTTTAGTATTAGAAAATGAACACATTTCAAAGGCATTAAAAATGTCTTTCACTGGAGGAAAACAAACCTCCGATTTGTATTCGGTTTTTACAAAATCGGTTAACTTTTCAAAGTATTCTTTTTCGAATTCATCTTTTAAAACCCCATTCCAGTCGTTTCCAATTTTAGTTTTCATGGATTATCCGTTATACCCATATTCACCCAATTTATTGTCTTTTTCTTTCCAGTCTTTGTCCACTTTTACGTACAAATCAAGAAATACTTTTTTACCAATAAATTCTTCAATATCCTTACGAGCCTCCGTACCAACTTCAGTTAATTTACTTCCTTGATGCCCAATAATAATTCCTTTTTGAGTTTCTCTGTTTACTATAATTAATGCTCTAATCCTTGTGATTAGTTTTTTAGATATCCCATTAGTAGGAACATCTTCCTTGTATTCTTCCACTACAACTTCGCAAGAGTATGGCACTTCTTTGTTGTAAGTAGTAAATATTTTTTCTCTGATAATTTCAGAGATGAAAAACTTCATTGGTTTGTCTGTCAATTCATCTTTTGGGAAATAAGCAGGAGATTCTGGCAAAAGCTCTCTTATTTTATTGATAACAAATTCTGTATTTACCTTTTCTAGCGCAGAAATTGGTAAAATTTGAGCTCCAGGCATTAATTTAGACCATAATTCTACTTTTTCCTCTACAATAGTCATGTCCCTCGCAAGATCAATTTTATTGATAAGAACAAATTTAGGAACATCCATTTTTTGAATCTTCTCCAAGGTTTCTTTGTGATTCATTGATTCTTCAAAAATATCTGTAACCATCAAAATGATATCTGCATCACGAAGCGAATCGTTTACAAAATTCATCATTTTTTCATGCAGTTTGTATTTTGGTTCCAATACTCCAGGAGTATCCGAATACACAATTTGAAAATCGTTTCCACTTACAATTCCTCTAATTCTATGACGAGTAGTTTGGTGTTTCGAAGTAATAATCGACATTTTTGCCCCTACTAATCCATTCATCAAAGTAGATTTCCCTACGTTTGGACTTCCTACAATATTTACAAACCCTGCTTTGTGTGCCATAACTGTTCAAATTTATTTCTTCACAAAGAAACAAAAACTATCCCTCTTTTCTTCTCACATTCTTAAATAAAACTTACATTTGACTTATGTTATTCAAGGAAGTAATAGGACAAGAAAGTATAAAAGAAAATCTTATACAAACAGTTGTAAATGAAAGAATAAGTCACGCTCAAATGTTTCAAGGGAAACTAGGGTCGGGTTCTTTTTCATTAGCTTTGGCCTATGCTCAATTTGTTTTCTGTAGTAATAAAGAAGAAAACGACTCATGTGGAGCGTGTCCTTCTTGCTTAAAAATAAATACATTAACCCATCCTGATTTGCATTTTTCATTTCCTGTTCAGATATTAGGAAACTTGAAAAAATCAGACGACTTTATTAGTGAATTTCGCGAAATGATGATTTCAAATCCTTATTCTACCGAGCAAGATTGGTATGGGAAAAATGAAAATGAAAATAAAAAAGGAATCATAGGGGTTGATGAAAGTAAAGAATTATTCAGAAAATTAAGCCTTAAATCATACGAAGGAGGCTATAAAGTGGCAATAATTTGGTTGGCAGAAAACATGAATATTGCTTCGGCCAATAAGTTGCTTAAATTAATAGAAGAACCCCCAGAAAAAACGTTACTCTTTTTAGTAGTGGAAGATTTAGAAAAAATATTGGCAACAATAATTTCTAGAACACAAATTATTCGATTAAAATCACTTTCTGAAGTTCAAATCTCTAATCAATTGGCGAATCATCATGGAGTGGATGAAGCGAAAGCAATAGAAATTTCTACTTATGTAAATGGAGATTTTGCAATGGCTTTGCACGAAGTTTCTAGCCAAGATAATTCGCAAGTATTTTTTGATTTATTTGTCTCTTGGATGCGTTTGTGTTTCAAAAAAGATGTGGTTGGTGCAGTTGCATTTTCTGCTAATATTCAAAAATTAGGAAAAGAAAAGCAAAAAGCATTTTTACTGTTTGTTCTTAATTTATTTCAAAAAAGTCTTTTAGGGAATTTTTCTGGAATGGAAAACGTAAAAATAACCCCATCTCACAAAGAGTTTATTGAAAAATTTATGCCTTATGTCCATGAAAGAAATATGGAAGCTTTGCACACAGACATGTCCCAAGCCTATTATCATATCGACAGAAATGCCAACGCCAAAATATTATTCCTAGACCTTTCTTTTATTCTTTTCAAATTGATTAAAAAATAACTTAGGTTTTAATCTCTATTAGAACGAATAATCAATATATTTGATACTTATATATTGGATCAAGACCGTAAAAGGTATCTCCCTTATTATTACTAATATTAACTTTCAAAAAGCAGTGTTATATAGTGCTTTTTTATAAATACAAAATTACAAATGGGATGTTCATCATGCTCAAATAATACTTCTGGCGTACCTAATGGCTGTAAAAGCAATGGTTCATGTGGAACAGGAGGTTGCGATAAAATGACAGTTTTTGACTGGTTGGAAAACATGCAAATTCCTTCAGGAGAAAAACCTTTTAGCGTAATTGAAGTGAGATTCAAAAACGATAGAAAAGAATACTTTAATAACAACACAAAATTATCGCTTTATACAGGAGATATTATCACTGTAGAGGCTGCAAGTGGTTATGACCTTGGAGTGGTTTCGCTTACAGGAGAATTGGTGAAATTACAATTGAGTAAAAAGAAAATCACTGATTTAAGAAGCCTGCCTGGAGTTATTCAAAAAGCCGAATCAAAGGAAATAGATAAATGGCATGAAGGGCGAGATGAGGAGAAAAGAATTATGCCTAGAGCTAGAACACTGGCGATTGAAGAGAAACTAAAAATGAAAATTAGTGATATCGAGTTTCAAGGCGATATGTCCAAAGCTACTTTTTATTATACGGCAGAACAAAGAGTAGATTTTAGAGAATTGATAAAAAGGTTTTCTGCTGAATTCAAAGTAAGAATTGAGATGAAACAAATTGGAATGCGACAAGAGGCAGGGAAATTAGGAGGAATTGGTTCTTGTGGTCGTGAACTGTGTTGTTCAACTTGGTTAACGGATTTCCGTTCGGTCAATACGGCTGCAGCTCGCTATCAGCAGTTATCTCTTAACCCACAAAAATTGGCTGGGCAATGTGGTAAACTTAAATGTTGTTTGAATTTTGAATTGGATGCTTACATGGAGTTGATGAAAACATTTCCAAAAGCGAATACTCAATTGCAAACAGAAGGAGGTAAAGCACGTCACATGAAAACAGATGTTTTTAGAAAAATGATGTGGTTTTCTGTAGAATCTAAAGACAGAAACAATGATTTTATTGGACTTTCGGTAGAAAGAGTACACGAAATTATTGAAATGAATAAGGCAGGAAAAAAACCTGTCAGTTTAAAAGAGTTTGTAGAGTTTGAACCTGTTATTGAGGAAAATTATGCAGCTGTAAATGATCAAGATAGCTTGACGAGATTTGACAATACGTTCAAAAAAGGAGGTAAGAAAAAAAGGAACAACAACAACAGAAATAAAAACAGAAACAAAAAGACAAATGACAACAGTCAGCCGAAAAAGTAGTCTTATTGCACTAGTAATCCTACTAGTTTCTTCGCTTTTTAATTCCTGTGATAATGAAAATATTTATTTTCAAAAATACACAGAGATAGAAAATGAAGGCTGGAACATGGACAAGCCTATTTCTTATGAATTTGAAATAAAGGACACTGCTGTTATTTATAATTTTTCCTTTAATTTGAGGAATACAAATGACTATCAATACAGTAATTTGTTTGTCTTTTGGAACTTACAATCGCCTGATGGTAGAATAAAAACCGATACTTCGGAGTTTATACTAGCTAAACCAAACGGACAATGGCTTGGAAAAACTTCAAGTGGTACTGTAATTGAAAATAGCATGTTATTTCTGAAAAAGAAACTGCCAATAGCCGGGAAGTATACGTTTACCTTTTCTCAAGGAATGAGAGAAGAATCATTGAATAATATCAAAGATATTGGTCTTAAAATTATAAAAAGGGATGAGCAAACCAACTAAAAAAGCTCCTAGCAAGGGAAAGAAAAGAGTTATAAAGCTAATATGGCTTGTATTTCTTGTCCCATTTGTGGCCTTATTATTCATGCTTGTTTTGGCATACTTTAGTGATATGCCCGATATATCTGACTTGGATAATCCGAAGAGTAATTTAGCCTCTCAAATTATTACGGCAGATGGAGAAGTTATAGGAGAATACTATTTACAAAACAGAACAAATGTAGATTACCACGAGATAAATAAAAATGTGATACAAGCATTAGTCTCTACGGAAGATGAACGTTTTTATTCCCATTCAGGGATTGATGCTGAGGCACTAGCAAGAGCAATAAAAGGAATGGGGAAAGATGGCGGAGGAAGTACACTGACTCAACAATTGGCACTTAATCTTTACGGAAGTAGAGCAGGAAGTTTTTTTGGAAGAGTAAGACAGAAGTTTGGAGAATGGATTATTGCAGTGAAACTTGAAAAAAGATATACCAAAGAAGAAATAATGACAATGTACCTGAACAAAGTCGATTTCTTGAATCAAGGAGTTGGAATTCACTCTGCGGCCAAAGTGTATTTTAGTAAATCACCTACAGAGCTTAATATCCAAGAAGCTGCAATGTTGGTGGGAATGGTAAAAAACCCTAACGGATACAACCCAAAACGATTTCCAGAAAGAGCTAAGAAAAGAAGAGAAGTGGTGCTGAAGCAAATGTTTAATAACAATAAGTTATCAGAAGAACAATACGATTCGATTAGAGTGTTACCATTAGGGTTAAATCTTACCTCTGTGGATCACAAAGAGGGAATTGCACCTTATTTTAGAGAAACATTAAGAGCCGATTTGAATAGGTTGTTTAATAAAAAAAACGACAAAGGAGAGTTTGTTTACATGAACAAAGAGACAGGAAAAAAATACAGTATTCTTAAAGATGGGCTGAAGATTTTCACAACCATAGACTCCCGTATGCAAAAGTATGCAGAATGGGCTGTGATGGAACATTTAAAATCTGAACTGCAGCCTTTAATGAATAGGAAACTAAAAAGTAAGTATAACTATCCAAGATACCCTTTTGTGCGTGCGATTGATAAAAAAGAAGCGGCTCAAGTTTTTGATAGAGCCAAAAAACAAACCATGCTTTACAAAACACTGGTAGGAAAAGCTTGTGGAGTCTGTGAAAGACCAGGAACAGAGAAGAAGAAGGATACATACATTTGTAATTATAATAAAAACCACATCAATCCAACTCATACAGAAGCGGAAATTGATACGCTTTTTAATACTCCAGCTCAAACTCAAGTATTTGATTGGGCAGCCAAAGGTTATGAAAAGGATACTTTGATTTCGCCAATGAATAAAATCAAATACCTAAAAAGTATATTGAGAGCAGGAATGATGTCTATGGATCCAAAAACTGGATTTGTAAAAGCATGGGTTGGAGGACCAAATTTCAAGTATTTTCAATACGACATGGTACGAACAGGAAGAAGACAAGTAGGATCTGTTTTCAAGCCTATTGTTTATGCTTCGGCAATTGATGCTGGTGTTGTAACGCCTTGCACAGAATTTCCACACATAGAACATTGTTGCCCAATTCCTGATAACCCAAACAGACAATGGTGTCCAAAAAGTGGAAATGATTTGGATGGGTTACCAATGAGAGTAAAGTATGGATTAGCCAATTCTGATAATCCTATTACTGCTGCAGTGATGGGTGCAATTGGCCCGAAACAAGTGAGAGAAAACGCTATAAAAATGGGGATTCCAGGCAAGCACATCAAAGCATATCCTTCTATTGCTTTGGGAGCGGTAGATTTATCGGTTTACGAAATGGTAGGAGCATTAAGTACTTTTGCCAATGACGGAGTATTTATAAAACCAATGATTATTACCAGAATAGAGGATAAGAATGGGGCAGTAATTTACGAAGCACAACCAGAGACCGAACAGGTTTTTGATGCGAATATATCGGCTACAATGATAAAAATGATGTGTGGTGTAGTTGCAGGTGTTCAAAGTCCTTACAGAAAAAAACCAGGAGGAACTTCTATGAGGTTGAGGTCAACTTCTAAAAAATATGGAGGAATTACGACACAAGTTGCTGGAAAAACAGGTACAACACAAAGTAACAGTGATGGATGGTTTGTAGGTATTACACCCGATTTAGCAACTGGAGTTTGGGTAGGAGGAGAAGATAGAGGATTGAGATTTAGGAGCACTGCTTGGGGACAAGGAGCAAATACAGGCTTACCAATTTTTGGCTATTACATGAATAAAGTATACAAAGATTCTACGCTTAAAGTTTCTAAAGCTGACTTTACATTGCCAGATAATTACATTGATGATTATACAAAATGTAGCGATCAAGAAAGTACAGAGCCAATTAATTACAATGATTTCTCGAACAGTGGATTAGATTTTGAATACTATGAATAAAACAGTAAATAACGTAGAAGAAGCAACAGCAGGAATAAAGGATGGAATGACTCTTATGTTGGGAGGATTTGGACTGTGTGGAATTCCAGAAAATTCAATTTCGGAGTTGGTGAAATTGAATGTAACAGGATTGACTTGTATTGCCAACAATGCAGGAGTAGATGATTTTGGATTGGGACTTTTGTTGCAAAAGAGACAAATCAAAAAAATGATTTCTTCCTACGTAGGAGAGAATGATGAATTTGAAAGGCAAATGCTAAGTGGAGAACTAGAAGTGGATTTAATTCCTCAAGGTTCTTTGGCAGAAAGATGCAGAGCGGGAGGTGCAGGAATTCCAGCATTTTTCACTCCAGCTGGATATGGTACCGAAGTTGCCGAAGGAAAAGAAGTGAGAGAATTTAACGGGAAACCACATATTTTGGAATTGGCTTTAACAGCAGATTTTGCTATAGTAAAAGCATGGAAAGGAGACACAGCAGGAAATTTAATTTTTAAAGGAACAGCCCGTAATTTCAACCCAATGATGGCAATGGCAGGAACAATTACCATTGCAGAGGTAGAAGAATTGGTTGAGGTAGGAGAATTAAATCCAAATGAAATTCATACTCCAGGAATATTTGTACAAAGAATTTTTCAAGGATCAGGGTACGAAAAAAGAATTGAGCAAAGAACGGTAAGAACAAAGTCTTAATTTGCAGTTTGGCAAAAACAAAATATCTCTTTTTGCTGTAGTTGCAATAGCCATTTATATAGTATCTTATCCGTTTTTAAATGGCTGGCCAAACCCATTTGTATGGGATACGTTTGGTTATTATTTGTATCTTCCAATGGCTTTCATTCACCAAGATTTGGGAATGCAAGATTTCTCTGTCATTGAAAACTTACAACAAGAACAATTTATTTCCACTTCCTTTTATCAAATCCATAAATCAGAAACAGGGAATTGGTTAATTCGATACCCCTCAGGGCTTGCAGTTCTACTTTCTCCTTTTTATTTTATTGGACATTGGGTTGCAAAATTGGGCGGCTACTTCCAAAATGGATTTTCATTGCCTTACCAAATAGCCATTGTTTCGGGTTGTTTGTTTTATATTGCTTCTTCTTTATTTCTTTTAAGAAAAATATTATTGAATTGGTTTTCTGACAAAGTTGTGGCAATAACTGTTGTTATAATTTGTCTTGGAACGAACTTCATTCATCAAGCAACAGTTAATACTGCAATGCCTCACACTTTATTATTTTTCCTTTACACTCTAATTATATTGTATACGATTAAATGGCATAAAAATAAAAGTGTAGGCAATTCAATTTTACTAGGAGCTTTTATTGGACTAGCCACAATTTGCCGTCCTATAGAAATTATCAGTTTATTTATTCCTTTGTTTTGGGAAGTAAAGAATTGGTCTTCTTTCAAAGAAAAAGTAATTGATATAGGACGAAATCATCTCCGTAATTTATTAATTGCAGTTGCAACTGGAGTTGCTGTCGTTTTTATTCAAATGCTATATTGGAAATTATATGCCGGACATTTTATTTACAACTCCTACCAAAACCCAGGAGAAGGGCTCGATTTATTATTTCCTCATCTTATTGAGGTGTTGTTTAGTTTTAAAAAGGGATGGTTTATTTATACTCCAATAATAGTTTTTGCATTTGCAGGATTCTATTTTTTAAAAAAGGAAAAACCAAAGTACTTTTGGTCGTTAGCCATTTTTACAGCTGTTAATTTATACCTAGTTTCCAGTTGGACTTGTTGGTGGTATGCTCAGAGTTTTAGCCAAAGAGCCTTCGTGCAATCTTATGCCGTATTAGCTCTAATTTTAGCCTTTTTTGTTCAAGCTTATTTTAAATTTAATGGATTAAAGAAAATAGTTTTTGGTTCCTTAATTCTATTTCTAATTGGATTGAATTTATTTCAATTGTACCAATCAAAAAAAGGAATAATTCATGGCGATAGAATGACATTTACAGCCTACAAAGCAGTGTTTGGAAAAACAGAATTTGATAAAAATAAGCTAGAGCCTTTGTTGTCTTATGACAGAAATTTAAGCTTTGAAGAAGCACAAGAAAGCTATCAGTTTTTAAATAAAGTATTGCATCAGGAAGATTTTGAAAAGCATAGATTAGGAAAAAGTATAAAGCAAAATGGATCTAATAAATTTTTGAAAGTAGGAAACGAATTGGGAGAGATATACTTTAATGAATGGCAAAAACCGTATTCTGAGATAACTGACAAAGAAGTAATTTGGGTATCCATTTCATTCAAAGCTAAAGTCTCAGATTCGAATTCGAAGACAAGAATAGTTATGGATATTAAGAGGAATAAGAATGGAAAAAATTATGGATATACTGCCGAAGATATTGCGGAACACAAAAATTTCGAAATAAACAAATGGAAAAATTACACTTATTATTACCTTACACCATACATTAGAAATAGGAAAGATATACTGCAAACTTATTTTTGGTATGGAGGGGGTAAAAGTGTTTTGATAGATGATATTCAAATCTCATACTATCAAGAAAAATAAACTTAGAATAATATTATGTTAGACAAAATAGGAATAGCAAAAAGAATTGCACAGGAGTTACAAAATGGATGGTACGTTAATTTAGGGATTGGCATTCCTACTTTGGTTGCCAATTACATTCCAGAGGGTGTTGACGTAGAGTTCCAATCAGAGAATGGAATTTTAGGAATGGGTCCTTTTCCTTTTGATGGGGAAGAAGATGCTGATTTAATAAATGCAGGTAAACAAACTATAACGGCATTGCCAGGAGCTGTTTTTTTCGACTCTGCCATGAGTTTTGCTATGATTAGAGGGCAACATGTTCAACTGACTGTTTTAGGGGCAATGGAAGTATCTCAAAATGGAGATATTGCAAATTGGAAAATCCCAGGTAAAATGGTAAAAGGAATGGGAGGAGCTATGGATTTAGTTGCTTCAGCCGAGAATATCATTGTTGCCATGATGCACACGAATAGAAAAGGAGAATCCAAATTACTAAAAAAGTGTTCACTGCCATTAACCGGAGTTGGGTGTGTGAAAAAAATTGTAACCAACCTTGCAGTATTAGAAGTAACGAATAAAGGATTTAAACTGCTAGAGAGAGCTCCAGGAGTTTCTGTAGAAGAAATTCAGAATGCAACAGAAGGAACTTTAATTACTGAGGGAGATATTCCTGAAATGGTGTTGTAGTTTTATTCAGTTTTTCTTCATCTGTCATTCCGTGCTTCGACACGGAATCTCAAAAAGAATATTTCACGAGAATCTAGTAAAACATAGATTACAAAAAAAAAGGCTTTCATTAATAATGAAAGCCTTTTTTATAATCAATAATTTGCTTTTTATTGCTTAATAAACTTATGCGCTTCGTTATTTACATAGATAATGTAAGTTCCAACAGCTAGTTTAGAAACATTAATTCTATCTGTAAACTGAATTGCTTTTGTGTCTGAATTATTTTCATAGATTACTTTTCCAAGTAAGTCTATTACTTTAAGATCCATTTTACTTGCATTCGTAAAACCAACTTCAATATTCACATAATCGTTTGATGGATTAGGGTAGATATTGATTTTACTAATTTTATTTATTTCATCTATTCCTACAGATGAACATTGCCAATCGATATCAAAACCTGAAAGTTCTAAACCAGGGTCAGCAAAAAACTTAAGTGTTATTGCTCCTCCAGATGAAGTAAGTGGATTTGGCGGCAAACTAGAATTACAATACTTTCCTAACAATGGTGAATTTGTAGAAATCCCATCATAAATCATCATATTATCATAAATACAATTATCTGCTTCTACATCAAAAGTATTGAAAGTTAATGTTAAACTTCCAGCACCAGGAGGAGCAATAGTAAAAGTTGTTGTTTGGTTTGCAGAATAATCTCCTGTCAAACCTCCATCATCTATTACTTTTCCTCTGCAGCTCGTCAATCCGATTGAATCATTTGCAATTAAAATAGTAGAGCAATTGTTTTTTATAGTATAAACTTTTGAGATTGAATCTGAAATAGGCCCATTAGAAATAACAAGTTTTACTGTGTAATTACCTGGCGAACTATAAGAAAAACTTGGATTTTGTAATGTAGATGTAGAAGGTGTAGCTCCTAACATTGTCCAATTATAAGAGGTTGCATTAACTGAATTATTTGTTGGTGATATAAGAGAATTAATGCATAAGTCACTATTTGAAATATCAAATTCAGCTTTAGGTTCACAACTCCAATCTAATTTAAATCCTTGTAAATCAAGACCTCCATCAGTATGAAATTTTATAAATAAACTCCCACTAGTAGAAGATACTGAAGCTGGAGGCGGATTATTGTTGCAATACTTCCCAATTAATGGAGCGGACGTATTAGTCCCATCATAAACTTCTAAATAGTCATAATTACAAATTGTTCCTCCTTGGTCTCCAGACTCTATATCAAATTGAGAGAAATAAAGTGCAACATTTGTTGTTCCTCCAGGCGAAATTCTCATATAAGAATCTTGATTTGGAGAATAATCCCCAGATGCACCACCATCATCATATAAAGTTCCTGAACAATCATTAGAAGTTGTAGTTGTGTTTTTAACTAATATCACTGGGCAAGCTAAGTTTGTATCTATACTTATGTTTGCAATCTTCATTAAAGTATCGTCTCCACAAGCTCCTCCATTTGCATACAGTTCTACAGAGTATGGTCCGTAACCAGTATAAGTATGAGTAGGATTAACAGCTGTACTTGTATTTCCGTCTCCAAAATCCCAAATAAAAGCTGTTGCGTTATTACTTGTATTTGTAAAAGTTACAGTATGAGGAGTTTGACATCCTATTGTGTCTAATGTAGTAAAGTCACTTTGTACCCCTGAGACATAAGCTGGTCCAACACCAACTGCATGCCAAGCATTTGTTGTAGCAATTACAGCTGGAGAACAAGCTCCATATAAATCAGTAGCAGATTTTATTGCGTAAAAACGAGCATCACTATGTTGAGAATTTCTCGATAAATAAACTGTAAGATTTCTAAAAGCAATCCTAGAAGCAGTATCAAAACCTAGTGGGGCAACAGAATAAGCATCCATGTTATCATTTGTTCCTGTCCCACCATTTACCAATAAGTAAAACCAAAAATTTTGAACTCCACTGTTAGTGTGCACACCTCCGTTATCTGCAGTTCCAGTATAGTAATGAGTTCCACCATAAGTATCAGGGTCATTCTTTGCGTTAGGATTAGACATAGATCTAAAATAACTACCTGGCGAAGTGTATATTTCATCTCCCATTAGCCAGTTAGCATCAGTTGGTCTAGACCAAAAATCAATTGCAACTCCAAAAATATCACTGAATGACTCGTTAAGTGCACCAGATTCATAAGAATAAACAAGGTTTGCCGTGTTAGAAGTTAATCCATGAGTAATTTCGTGAGCTGCAACAGCCATTGTTGTTAATGGTGAAGTTGAAGTTCCGTTTCCATCCCCGTAAGTCATTCTGCTTCCATCCCAAAATGCATTCACATAATTGTTATCGTAATGAACATAACTCACCAATTTAAATCCAGAACCATTGATGCTGTTTCTAGCATGAACATTCCAAAAGTAATCGTAGGTCATTTCTGCACCCCAGTGTGCATCCAAAGCATACTGATCGTCATTTGCAGTAGAAGTCCAGTTGTTGTCGCTATCCGTAAAATCTACAGCAGCTCCATAACTTGTTCCAGTATTACAGTCATAAGTTTCAATCCCTAATCCTCTTCCTGTTTCCCTAAGTCTATAATTAGTTGTAGAAGTAGAGTCTGTAGTTATTACTCTTGTCCCACTATATCCAGTATTTGCAGACCCTGTTGCATTAGCATGCTTTATTATGTCGTTTTTAAACAACATTTTTCCAGTAATTGCATCCATGTAATAATCAGCTCTGCTCACTGGTTTGTGTGCATAGATATTAAATTTATAAACTAATCTTAATGAAGAATTTATAGAGAAGTAAACTAATTCTCCTTTAGGGTAAAAAGTTGCTTCTGGATTGTTTTCAAATTCTTTGATGTATGCTTCTTCTTCTGGTCTTTCCCATTTGTATTCGTCAGCATCAATTTTATTTAATGTGGTATTCAATACATTTTGCTCAGTTAATACTGCTGTGTTTGAAGAAGGAGTGTTACTTTCTAAATTTCCACTTATAGCTTTAATCACTCCGTTTTTAATGTGTACAGCAACAAAATTTAATTCCAAAGGAATGTTATTTATTACTTGTTGAAATTTTATGTGAATAAAGCCAAGTTGATCTTCAGTTCTATCTGTCTTAATTAAAGTAAAATTACTTTTTGTATAATGATTTAAGAAAGGAATCAATTCATTTAATGAAGGAGCAAAGCCATCTTTAAATTCTATATATTTTGGAATTGACGATTGTGAATTTGGAACAATTTGTATAGTATTTTCCAGTATTTTGTCTATAGAAGAAAATCCATCTGTTGGCAATTGAGAATAACCTAGAGTGCTTATTGATAATAGGATTAAAAGAAATGTTTTTTTCATTTTTTGTTTTGATTAAGAACGATTAGCAGCAAATATAGTGCGTTTATTAATTAGATGCTTAGATTTTTTTAGTTAGAACAGTCCGTTAATCTCTGCGTCAATGTCATTTATTATTTTTCCTAAGTCCTCAGGGTTTTCTTTGAAGTTATTGTTGTCTACATCCACAATAATCACTTTCCCTTTGCTGTAAGTACTAATCCAAGATTCATACCTTTCATTTAATCTTTTCAAATAATCCAGTCTAATGCTTTCCTCATATTCTCTTCCTCTTTGTGAGATTTGATTTACAAGGGTAGGAACACTAGCTCTTAGGTGAATTAATAAATCGGGTGCAGAAATAAATTTTTCCATAAGATTGAAAAGAGAAAAGTAGTTTTCGAAATCTTTGGTGCTCATCAATCCCATTTTGTGTAAGTTAGGAGCAAAAATAAAGGCATCTTCATAAATTGTTCTGTCCTGAATCACCGTTTTTTCACTGTTTTTTATTTCTTGAATTTGAGTAAAACGGCTATTCAAATAAAAAATTTGAAGATTGAAAGACCACCTTTGCATGTCTTCATAAAAATCATTTAAATAAGGATTATTTTCAACATCTTCAAAGTGAGTTTCCCATTTGTAATGTTTTGCAAGTAAAGTCGTCAGTGTTGTTTTTCCTGCTCCTATATTCCCGGATATTGCTATGTGCATAAAAGTGATTTAATTTCAGTTTGTCGAAAATAGCAAAAAAGCCCTTTAAACGGAAATATATTAACAGCTAATTGAGGATGAAAAATAACCTTTTGAATTATTGGTATTACAATTAAACCATATCTTTGCACGTGAATAAATCAAAAATCAGTTTTAGGGAAATAAGAATTTTGGCAATTCCAGCAATTTTTGCTGGTATCGCAGAGCCAATTATTGGGTTAGTAGATACTGCTATAATTGGAAACTTGGGAGAAAACTCCGAGATCTCACAAGCAGCAGTTGGTTTAGGGTCAGGATTCTACGTGTTGCTTCTTTGGTCACTTTCACAAATTAGAACCTCGATATCGTCAATAATTTCTAGATACATGGGCGCAGATAAGTTGGAACAGATAAAAACGCTTGTTCCGCAAACCATACTCTTTGGAGCAACTTTAGGGCTAGTACTTGGAGGTCTTTCCTACTTTTTTGCTGAAGATATTTTCTTACATTTTTATGGAGTAAAACCTGAACAAATCCAATTGTTAGAGGATTCAATCACTTATTTCAAAATAAGAATCATAGGACTTCCAATTTCCATGATTGTATTTACCGTATTTGGAGTTTTTAGGGGAATCCAGAATACCATGTGGATAATGAAAGCCAGTATTGCCGGTGCTCTGGTAAATGTAGTGTTAGATTATGTTTTGGTGTTTGGAATTGGTGATTTTAAACCAAACATGGGAATAGAAGGAGTAGCTTGGGCCAGTGTATTTTCGCAAGTAACCATGCTTGTGGTAATTACTGTAATTGTGAAGCGAAAAACAATATTTAGTCTGTTGCCAAAATTCAAAAAAGTAAACCATGAGTTTGGGAACATGCTAAGAATGTCGGCAAACATGCTAATACGAACAATTGCCCTTAACACAGCCTTTTTCTTTGCAAATAGATACGCCACTTCTTATGGAGAAAACTACTTGGCAGCTCACACTATTTTGATAAATCTATGGGTATTTTCTTTCTTTTTTATTGATGGTTTTTCCAATGCGGGTAATGCTATTTCCGGGAAATTACTGGGACAAAAAGATTTTAAATCCCTTACTTTTCTTATTAAGGATTTAATAAAATACAATTTAATAGTTTCTCTCTTTTTGGCTTTGGTTTTTGTGGCTCTTTATCCAGTAATTGGAAGAATATTTAGTAATAACGAAGAGGTAACTGGCTATTTTTATTCCGTTTATTGGCTCATAATTATTGCTCAATTTATTAGTGGAATAACCTTTACTTATGATGGTGTTTTCAAAGGACTAGGAGAAACTGTGTTTTTAAGAAATACATTAATACTGGCCACAGGATTAGTCTTTTTGCCCATAATTTACGGGTTAGATTTAATGGGTTTTAAGTTATATGCAATTTGGATTGCATTCCTAGTTTGGAACGCTTTCAGAGGAGGTTCTTTAATCTATAAATTCAGAAAAAAATACAGAACAGTATAAGTCTATTATGAAATTGACTAACTATTTTCTATATTTATCTTTTAATCATAAAAAAAAACCAATGAAAATAGAATTTATTAAGTCACTATTTATTGCAGTTGCATTAGGTGCAGGGATTAGCTCTTGTTCAGTAGCTACAAAATCAGTTGAGGTTGAATCAGCTTCACAAATATTCCAATTTGAGGATATTTATTCAGAGGAAAATACAGCCTCTTTAACTGTTATTGTTACAGATTTGTTAAGCAATAAAGTAGAAATAGGAAATATGGAATCAGCAGGAATTCAATCAATTACTTTGTCAAAGAATGATTCTATTGGCTTATCTGAAATTAATAGTGCTAAGTTGCATATTATGGGAGAAAAGCTTCCAATACTAACAGTGGGACTTATTACTTCTATTGAGGAAGGTGCAAAATCTGTAACATTCGAAATTTTGGATGACTTAGAAATAGAAGACTACTTAAAAGCTGAAAATATAACTTTGGTATTGGATGTTAATTACTTAAATGACAATGACAACTCACAAAAATTTGAGGTTGGAATTAATTTTGGCCTTGAAATGATAGAACAAAATTAAAAGCCGATCAAAAAAATCCAGATTTATAATTAAAATGGATTGAGAGTTTTTAAAGTTTTCGTCTATGGTGTAGGTTACTTTTGGAACAAAGGAACTATTTACGACTCAAGAAAGGGAAAACTTATAGGTGTAAAATTACAATGACCGATATTAATAAACTAATTATATGAGGTTATGTTGGAATTTCATTAATTGGAAAGACTGATACTTGGACGAAACAATAAGAAGTAAATTTGATTATTGAAAAGGAGTTACACAAAAGTGTAGCTCCTTTTTTTTTGTCATAATTATTTTTAGCTCCTTGCTCGGCAGGATTTATAATCCTGTTTGTCGTTTGCAAGTTTTAAGTTTTTTGAACCCAGTTTGAAAGTACTACAGAAAACTAATTTTAGAAGGATTTAAGCCTATTTTGGCTCAGCATTCCTTAGGATTACAAATCCTATGGGGAGGTTTTAGTCTAGTAATATTTATACACACGAAATGGGACTCCAAACTTCTAAATAAGTTTTTCCATCATTAATTTCCTTAATATTTTATTCAATTGCTCCAAAATAAACAGTGCCTTTGCGAATTCTGAACAGAGTGTCTTTAATTTCTCGAAAATTAGTTTTCTTTTAGAATGAAAATTACCTATGGAATCGTAAAACTCTTTTTCTAAAATGTTATTTTCACTCCATTCTAACTGTGAATTTGATCTATAGGATTCTACTTTTTCATAAATAAATTAGAAAAAAATGATTAAACACTATTAATATTTAAGCATAAAATACTAAAAATCAAAGTCTTTATAAATGGACAAGTCGAATACGTTTTTCATTTATAAAAATGAAATATCCTAATCTTGATGTTTTACCCTCGACAATCTGATTAAAAATTATTTTTAAATTATCAGGAATTTCAATTTCAACTTTGTCAAAATAATTATATGTACTATCATTAATTAGTTGTAATGTATTGCTTATTAATTGCTTACTAGAATCAACTTGATGATAGTACCGTGATGGGTCAAGAAATAATTTAAATTGAGTTGAGCCAGGCACTTTGGTTTTAGAAATGATATGATTTAATGCATAATCATATTGTGTTCTATCAGACAGGGTATACTTTAGTTTTGTTTCTTTAACACTTACTTTATAGGTATAGCCCCATTCAAAATTAAACCTATCCAAGTATTCAATGGGAGAATCGGGAGAATTTAGAGTTAACCTTTTAAAATGTTCATAGTTTTGAAAAGATAAGTTGGGGGCGATTGTGATGATCTTGTCTGAGACAGTTTGACCAAATGAACTAATAGAAAGAAATGCGATTAAGTGGATTAAAAATATTTTCATTTTTCAATTTATATAAATTGTTAGTGGGTCGTTATCTATTTAGTCCCATTTAGTATTCATTATTCCAACTTCCCACAATTTCTTTGCAACCTCTTGGTCTAATGCTGACTTGTCTATCAGTCCTAAAGCGGGAAAACCACTATATTCCCCCTCTCCGTCAGGACCATAATAATCTCCAGTTTTAGCCTTTTTATTTGTTGCTGCAAGAAGCGTTGGCAAACTACCTTTCCAGGTGTCCATAAAGTTCATTTTTTTTAAAATTTTAGGATCTATATGTCGTTGTAGTTCTGTTTTTGTAAACCCAGGGTGGCAAGCAACTGATAAAATATGATTATTATTCGCTTCATATCTTCTGCCTAACTCTAATGCAAATATCAAGTCTGCTAATTTGCTTTGATAATACTCTCTTTTGGCGTCATAAGGTTTTTCAACTCTAAGATTTCCAAAATCTATAGAAGCTCCTCTGTGTGCAATGCTACTTAGAGTTACTACTCTTGAATTCTGAGTCAAATCAAGTTTATTGTTTAGTAAATTGGTTAGTAAAAAATGCCCAAGAAAGTTGACTCCAAATTGCAATTCAAAACCCTCCTCTGTTTTTGACTCAGGTGGCATCATTACACCCGCATTATTAATCAGGATATCAAGTTTGGTTTGGGTGTTATTAAATTCATTTGCAAATTCTCTTACTGAGTTCAAACTTGCTAAATCTAATATAGACGCTGACACTGTACCTGATATGTTTTCTTTTTTTATTGCTTGTATCGCCTCATCTATTCTCTCTTTATTTCTACCTGCAACAATAACATTTGCACCAAGTTTTGCTAATCCAAGAGCGGTATAAAATCCAATGCCAGAATTAGCACCTGTTATAATTACCGTTTTACCTTTTTGACTATCAAGGTTTGTAGAAACCCATTCGTTAAATTCCTTTATCATTTTACGCATTGTTTTTTTTATAATCATTGCTAACGGTTAGTATAAGAATAGTAGCGGATTAAAACGCACTAACTTTCGGATTGCAATATACTAATTAAAAGCAATAGCGGTTTGCGAGCATACTCAAACCACTATTGCTTTTATACATTGTTGTGTTTAGTTTTTATGTTTCTTGAAAATTATGTTATTTAATTTTGTCGTACCATTTAGAAATTGCGTTTCCTATTTCATGCGGATAGTCTTCTTGTATAAAATGGAGTCCGGGGCCCAAATACACTGTCTCTGTATTTCTAAATGTGTTTTTTATCACCTCAATATCTTTTTGTTTCATAATTATTCCTGGCGAAGCATAGAAGCATAGTTTTGGGATATCACTTTTTGACAACCATTTTGCCCAGGATTTAATAGCTGCTGTTGCGCTGGTAGTTTTGCCATCTTTAAATGGTACATTCATTGCCCATGCTAATAATGGCTTTCTACTCTTAGCATTAGGGTAAGGTGCTGAATAGTAATTTTTTTCATCCTTGTTTAGTTTCCGTGAGATGGTATTGGGCAGCATTTTTTTTATAAATATATTAGCCCTCAAAACCATTAATTTTCCAAATATCGGATTACGAATCATTTTCAGTGCTATTTTTAGAGAAAATGGCATATCAGATATAGAAGGTGCATCATACATGGCCTCCATAAAGACAATAGCTTTGATGTTTTCCTGATGTGTATTTGCATAATGAAATCCTAAACCTGAACCCCAATCATGTAGTATAAGTGTAACGTTTTTTAAGCCGAGTTGCTTAATAAATGAATCCAAATAGTCATATGAATCTTGAAAGCCATAGTTTATATCAGGCTTGCTAGATTTCCCCATTCCTATTAAGTCAGGAGCGATACATCTAGCTTGTTTGCCGACGTAAGGAATAATATTCCGCCATAAATAGTTCGATGCTGGATTGCCATGTAGAAATAATATTG
>CAJJDF010000023.1 GCA_905182785.1 uncultured Flavobacteriales bacterium | reverse complement strand
GCTAACTAAAATTGCTAATGGTTTATTGAACGACCAAGAAGTAACTTTTGAATTCTCAGGAACTGCACAATGTGATGCTGCTCCTATGGATTTTGATATGGAAATAAAAATGAATATTGCTGTATCAGCAAATCCTCTGAATTAATTTAGTTTTATATTGTAATTTAAAAAAGAGCCTTAATTAATTAAGGCTCTTTTTTTTTGCTGACTACTTTATAAGAAAACAATTCGTGCGTATGACGAATGAGGTCTGTTCACGTTAAATAAGTTCTATCTTTAATAAACTCCGAAAATACATCTATCCAATTTACTGTACTAAATGTTAAAAAGTGTAATGCATTTTCTTTTACTATTCGATAACTAGTTGTTCCTTTGCTCATAATACCAAGTTAAGCCTTTGCTTGGCCAATTACAAATTGGTTCTAACTTTTGAGCATTTAATCATTGACTGCTTACGATATGATTGCCATTACGCTATCGCTAAATGTCAATCTGCAGGGTGGTACATTACCGCCAATAAGAAGAGATGATACTTGGGATACTATCTATAGGGTCAAAATAACAAGCTATTGGTACATGGTAACTTTTATCTTTCTCTATAAAATGAATTTCAGTATAAAAACGATTAAAGCCATTTAACTCATTAGTTTTAATTGTATCAATACTTTTCGTATAAATTAATTTACTACTACTGTCAGAAATCAAATTATATTTGCTATCGTACTCGCCCAATCTTATTTTATATTCAGTAATTTGTCCTGGAATACTTTCATCATAACTTTCAAATATAAATTGTTTTCTGTTGAAAGGAAGGATGACTGCATATTTCCCTTTTTTTCTAATCACTTTACCATTAGAGTTGATAAAAACTTCTTGATTTAATACTCCAGTATTTTCCTTTTTCTCTTTTATTTTAACAAGCTTTTGACTAATACTGTCATAATTAAACCAATAGACAAATTTTCTTTTTGTATCAGTGAATATTGAATCCTCTATAGCTCCATTGGAATAGTATTTCAATGTGTAAATTAGACTTGTATCCAACTTACTAACTTCAAAATGAAAAGTCCAACGAAGTTTACCTTGTTCATAAACAGTGTCAATTTCAATTTTGTTATTCAAACCTACTTCATGGTTTCCAATTGGAACCTCAGGGACAATTTCTTCATTATTACACGAACATAGTAATAAAGAAAAAACAGTTAATAGCATTAATAAATTCTTAATCATTTTTTTACTGGTTTTACGGTTCCTGTTTTTCTTCCATCAGATTTTCTTGTATACTCTATAGTATCACCCTGCAGATTGACATTTAGCGATAGCGTAATGGCAATCGGTTTATTACCTGCTCCGCTGGATTTGCAATCCTGTGGTATTCATCAGTAATTTAGTCATTAACCCGAATGGATAGTAATCAGAATAAGTGAGGGTATCTACCGGGTAATAATTCATCATCTTATCAAAGTAATATTGCCTTTGTCTTGGTAGGTTTCACCTCCCAAGCATTCAACATCCAAATAATAAACAAATACTGCTGGATCGCATTCTTTGCCTTTGTAGGTTCCATCCCAACCCTTTTTTTGATTGGTGGATTCGAATACTTTCTCTCCCCACCTGTGGTAAACTCTTAAAGTCATGCTAGTGATGTTATTTCCTCTCACAAATAACTCGTCATTGTCTCCGTCTCCATTGGGAGTAAATGCATTGGGAACATACAAATCGGGTGGTCCACAAATTACATCTAATACAGTAATTGTAACATCACTGGAACGAATACAACCCCTGTCACTTACTGTTACCGTATAAGTAGTAGTTGTGGTAGGATTAGCTGTTGGGTTTTGAATAGTAGGATTATTTAAGCCTGCAACTGGCGTCCACGAATAGCTATATCCTGAAGGTGTTGCAGACAACTGAGCCGTTTGGCCTGCAAAAATTGTATTCTTATCTGCCGAAGCTTGTACGGACAAAATAGGTAACGGAGATACATAGATACTTTTGTTCAGAGTAACTCGACATCCAACAGAGTTAGTTGCAATAACGCTATACAGAGTGGTTGCATTGGGAGCTGTAGAAATGGAACTGGTAAAATCTCCACTTATTATTTCCATGTTTGGCATCCAGTCGTAAATTAGCGTATCTGTTCCTAAATTACTCACAGACAAATTAATGGTATCACCCAAACAAATTACATCAGGTCCTGTTATTGAAAGTTGAGAAGTGAATAGATTAACTCTTAGTGTATCTTCTTTGAAACAACCGTTACTTCCAATTCTTAAATAATAAGTGGTAGAAACTGTGGGTGAAACTATTAAAACACTATCTCTTAAACTTGTATTCAACATATTGGAATAAAAAGGATTGGAAGACCAATGGAAATAAGAGGTTGTTCCCAATGAATTTCCTAGAAGAGTGATAGGTGTTCCTGGCAAGCACAATGTTGTATCGCTAGGGATTCTAAGTTGTAATTTGGAAACTACTATTGTATTAAAAACAGTATCGGTACAGACTCCATTAGAAATTAATAACCTATAAGTTATTGTATTAAAAGGAGAAGCAATTGGATTGGAAATTGTAGTGTCGCTTAATCCAATAGAGGGCGACCAAGAATAAGTAATTACAGGATTGGATGAGGGCAGAAATCCTATTTGTTTAAAACTGCTATCACAGATTGTATCGTTTGGTAAATACCATAACGAATCGGATAAAATGGTAATTTGCTTTCTTAGGGTATCCGAATAATTACAAGCTGCGGTATCTGAAACTGTTAAGGTTACCGTAAAATTTCCTGAAGTGACATACACATGAAATGGACTATATTGTGTAGAAAAATTTCCATCACCAAAATTCCAATGAAAGGATGTTCCGTTCAAACTTTTGTTTGTAAAAAAAGTGGTGTCATTTAAACAAGAAACTTGATTGGCGTCAAAATCGGCAAGAGTGATAGGTAAATTAAAATCAAATTTAAAAACTCCATTGTTGCAACTACTTCCGTTTGTTGCTGAAACTGCTCCAGGATTTGGCTTGATGGGAAAGTCGGAGTTGAATCCACATCCTGCACAAACTGATTGAAATATCCTTCCGTTTCTGTCAAATCTACTGGTTCCTCCATCTACATGTTCTGCACTGATTGGACCTCCATAAAAAGAGCCGTAAAAAATATTGGAAGCATCACTTTCTAGTACCATGAGGTAAAAATCACTTCCATCTGTTGTGGTTTGGAAGGCGCCTGCAGTTGTATCCATCCCGGTAGTAGAAATTGAATTATTGGTTACTCCAAAACTATTGGTTGTTCCTCCCCAACCCGACAAATAAATTTTATTACAAACATCTACCAAAAAAGCAGTAGGAGAAATATTAGGCCCTCCTCCGCCAGAACCAAATACTGTAGACCATTCTACTGTATCTAAATTAGGCGACATTTTAGAAATAAATTGTCCACTGTTGTAAGTAAAATAGGCTGCATTTTTTATAAAAGACGAATCCATTTTATCTGTTTGTCCAAATACATACACACTGTCATTTCTGTCTAATTCTACAAAATATATTTGATCGTATAAATCGGTCCCATAATAAGTAGAATTTAAAATTGCAGAACCTGTCGTGTTTATTTTTGTGACAAAACCATCTGCTCTTATCCCTGTGTAACTTGTATCAATGGCATTGAGTGATTTAGCAAAGTTTGGAGAATTTGTACCTCCAGCCACATAAGCGTTATCGTTTCTATCCAATGCAACCGAATAAGCCGCATCATCTCCACTTCCTCCCAAATAGGAAGACCAAATCATAGTAGTTAATTTATTATCCATCTTAAAGATACAACCATCCAAGGATGAACCTCCGTGAGTGGGTTGAAAAGCTCCTGGAGTAACTGGAAAATTAGTAGAATGGGTACAAGAAACAACATAAATATTATTGTTTTTATCAATCTCAATTTCTCCTCTTACTTCGTCAGCATAATTATACCTTAAATCATTTGCTGCAGTTGAATTTAATCCATCATTTCCTGTTCCTCCCACAAATGTTCCCGACATTAAACTATCTCCCGTTCCACTTAATCTGATTACAAAAATATCAGATCCATTGATGAAATTCACTCCTAATCCACTTGTTAAATTAAGTGGTGTACCGCCATTGAATGTAGAGTCGTAACAGCCTTTTGAAAAAGGAAAATTCAATGAACTGGTAGTTCCATAAACAAATAACTCGTCCTTAGAATTAACAATCATACTGTGCGGCAACTCGTCACTTGTTCCTCCTACAAATGTGGAGTAAACCATAAAAGTTCCTGTTGTGTCGTATTTTGAAATTGCAATATCTACAATTCCACCATTGAATGATCTGTCATAAGCACCTATAGTTGTGGGATAAGTTGCTCCAAAAGCGGTGGAACCAGAATATAGAAACCCATCTCTATCGAAAGTTGCTGTATAACCAAAATTATTAGTTGTAGATCCAGAAAAAGTTGAAAATATTAAAGTTGGGTCAATTATTAACTCTTTGCTTTTGTCATATCCATTAGGAAATTCAAATCCCACTTCGTTATTTTTAAGCGTGTAATTACAAGCTATTTCTGTTAATTTTCCATTTACAACTTGGTAAGCGTATGGTTTTTCTTCTGTTATTTTGTTGACAGAGGTTGCTATGACTAATCTTCCTTTTGATAGCTTAATCGAGTTTACTCCATTATACTTGAGTTTAATCTCATTTGTGTTTCCATTTGGCTTTACTTTGAAATCGTATTTTAAAGCACCTTCTTGAGAATTATAAAAAACAAAATCAATGTCTCTGTACAATTCTTCGTATTGAATTAAACTATATCCATAAACTCTGCTAGCCCATTTATTTCTATCAGCTCCTAAAAAGTAATTGTAGTATTCTTTCGTCTGTTTTTCTTTTTTGATGTTTGAGGTATTTCCTCCAACAAACTCTACTTGGTAAGCGTGTAAATTGAATCGTGTTAATTCCTTTTTTGGAACATGAGAATTATGTGCATGAAAATAGGATTCTAGTGCTTCTTCATCATAAAAGCTATAGGTTAATTTATTGGATTCTAAATAAAGTGCTCCCCCTTCAATGTCGGTTTTGAATTGTACGTTTTTATTCCATTGTCCTTTGTTTTCGATAAACTTATAGGAATTCGATTCTTGGGAGTAACCAAAAACAGATAGAGATAAAATAAGTAAAACTAACAGGTTTTTCATTACGTAATTTTGTTCTTTAAATATACGATAATAAAATTGATGAGTTGCTTGGTTCAATTGAGAATATATCAGAACTATAGAAGCTCGTCAATAATTTTTTCAATTGTATATCCTTCGGCTTCAGCTATGTAATTTCTAACAATTCTATGACGAAGAATTGATTCTGCAACTGCTTGCACATCTTCAATGTCTGGAGAATATTTTCCATTAATTGCTGCATTTGTTTTTGCCCCAATTATTAAGTTTTGTGAAGCTCTAGGTCCTGCTCCCCAAGAAATGTATTTGTTTACCATTTCTGTAGAATGCTCTGTATTTGGTCTTGTTTTAGAGGCAAGTTTTACTGCATATTCTAAGACATTATCTGCTACAGGAATTTTTCTTATCAGGTTTTGATAAAATAAAATCTCATCTCCTGTAAGAATGTTAGTTAATTGCACTGTGTGGTTTGCAGTAGTGGCTTTTACAATTTCCAATTCCTCTTCGTAAGTTGGGTAATCTACCCAAATATTAAACATGAATCTATCTAATTGTGCTTCTGGTAGTGGGTACGTTCCCTCCTGCTCTATTGGGTTTTGAGTAGCTAACACAAAAAATGGTTTGTCTAATTTATAAGTTACACCAGCAGTTGTGATGGCTCTTTCTTGCATTGCTTCAAGCAAAGCAGATTGAGTTTTTGGTGGAGTTCTGTTAATCTCATCTGCCAAAACAATATTAGCAAACAAAGGTCCTTTTATGAATTTAAATGTTCTGGATTCATCCAAAATTTCTGATCCAATGATGTCAGAAGGCATTAAATCAGGTGTGAATTGAATTCTATTGAAACTTAATCCCAATACTTCTGAAATGGTATTGACCAATAATGTTTTTGCTAATCCAGGAACACCAACCAACAAACTGTGACCATTACTTAGTATTGCAATTAATACTTTTTTAATTACTTCATCCTGCCCAACTATCACCTTACTTATTTCTTTGTTTAACAGGTTATATTTCACCTTTAAACTATCTATTGCTTCGGCATCTGAACTAAATTGAGTCATTATAAAGTATTAATTATTTTATGTTTGATAAAAATATAAAAAGAATTGAATAACTGTCCTATTTCTTTTCTTATTTAATCCAATCTCTCACAAACTCGCAACCTGCGTAATCAGGGTGAATTTTGATGTAAGTAGATTTCGATTTATTTTTTACCCAATTTTTTATCGCATCAGATTTTGCTGCATTGGTAGCATTTTGCAATATAAATTGGTAGTCTTCTTTTAAGTTTGCTTTGTGTGGTTTTGTAATGGTTTTTAATTTTACCATTTGATAAAATTTACCATCTTTCGATTCGGATAAAATTGAATTGGAATATTGTCCTTGTTTCAAATCATCAATAATCAAAAATATTTGTTTGTCCAATTGATTCATTTCAAACATAGAAGATGCAGATTGTTGGTTGTAAATTAACCCTCCGTTATACCTTGTTTCTTTATCGTCAGAGAATTTCTTTGCAGCCTCTTCAAACGTATAAACTCCATTGTCAATTAAGGTTTTTACACTATCCAAAAATACTTTTGATTTAGCTATTTCTGAATCAGAAATTTTTGGAATCAATAAAATATGCCTTCCTCTGTATTGATCTCCTCTTCTTTCATACAATTCTAAAATATGAAACCCGTAGTCAGTTTCAAACACTTGCGAAACTTCTCCTTCTTTTATTTTAAATGCAATTCTATCAAATTCTGGAACAAAAGTACCTCTTGTTACCCATTCAAATTCTCCTCCATTACCTCTAGAACCAGGGTCATTTGAATATAGAACTGCTGTAGTAGAAAATGTTCTTTCTCCACTGATAATTTCTTTTCTCCATCCTTCCAATTTTTTTTTAGTTTCCAGCTTAACTGCATCAGAAACTTTTGGAGATTTAGTAATGTGTGCCACTTCAACTTTAGAACCGACTAATGGAATACTATCTCTGTTCAATCCATTGTAATATTTTTTCACATCAGAAGGAGTAATATTTATCGTAGCAGTAATTTTGCCTCTCATTCTTTCCGCCTTCATTCTGTCCTCAATCGTTTTATAAAACTCAACTTTTATTTCTTCAATTGATTTCCCATAATACTCTTCTAGTTTTTTTCTTCCTCCAATTTGGTTTTCAAAATACCTAATTCTATTACTTAACTCTCCATTTACTTGCTCTGGACTGACAATAACACTATCTACATCTGCCTGATACATTAATAATGATTGAAACATTATTTCTTCGTAAACCAAGCACCTTGCATTTTCACCCAAATCAAATCCTTCTTGCTCTGCTTGTAATAATTGTGCTTCTACTTCCGAGTGTAAAATTAGTTTACTCCCAATGGTACCAATTGTTCCGTCAATTAATTTATCTTTTTGTGCGTAACTAGCAGTTAGAGTTAGTATACTTATTATGAGTAAAGATATTTTCTTCATTTGTGTTGGTTGATTTCTTAAGATACAAAGAAACAAAAGTATTTTAATTCCTACTGTTAATATTTACTAAATATTAACTAAAATTATTTAGTGAATATTTGTGTTTTTGAAGCCCTTAAGCTTTGAATAGTTGATATTTACAATCAATAGAGCCATTCATCATATCAAACTCTTCAATTTTTTCTAAAGGAATAAGATTCAAGGCTTCTGTGTTAGAACTTAAAACACCTAGTTTATAACCTTCAAATTCTTTTTTAATGTGTTCTCCAAATCTTTGGTACAAAATAGCGACTTCATCTTTGTATATTCTTTCTCCATAAGGTGGATTTATTATGATTGTCCCAGAACTTCCACTTGCTTGAATCTCCAAAGCATCTTCTACTTTAAATCTAATAATTCTATTTAGTTCAGGCGTATTTCTTAGGTTGGATTGAGCCATCCTAACTGATCTCATTGCCAAATCTGAGGCCTGAATCTTAATTCCTTTTTCTAAGTCAATTTTAGCATTGGATTCGTTTCTCACTTTTTTCCATAAATCTTGGTCAAAATCTTCCCAGTTAAAAAATCCAAAAGTAGTTCTGTAATGTCCTGCCGGAATGTTGCACAGCATCATTCCTGCTTCTATTGCAATTGTACCCGAACCACACATTGGATCTATCAAAGCTGAATTTTTATCCCATCCAGAAAGGGCTAATAATCCTGCCGCCATTACTTCATTCAATGGAGCACTGTTTGTTTCCAATCTATATCCTCTCTTAAATAAAGCATCTCCAGATGTATCCAATAAGATTTGACATTTTTCTCCTCTTATATATAAATTCAATTTTATGTCCGGATCTTTTGCATCAACATTGGGTCTATCATTAAATTTATCTCTAAATCTATCTACAATTGCATCTTTCGTTTTTAAAGAAATATATTGTGAATGAGTGAAAACAGTAGAATTTACAGAGTGTGAGATTGCAAAGGTTTTATCCAATCCAAATATCTTTTCCCATTCTAGCTCCTTCACCTTATCGTACAATTCATTTTCGTCTTTTGCCGTAAATGCAAACATTGGTTTTAGAATACTAATCGCAGTTCTAAAATTATAATTACAGGCATACATTTGCTCTTTGGTTGCGTGAAACTCTATAGCTCGATTTGTTACACGGCATTTTGGAATACCTAGTTCTATTAATTCTTGCTTAACTACTTGTTCAAGTCCTTTTAAGGTCTTTGCTATGTATTTATGTTTGTCGTATTTACTCATTTTAGTCTTTTTCTTCTATTTGAATAATCTCCTCAGCTTCATCTTCTACTATTTCAAAATCTGTATACCCTTCATTCTCATCATACGAATATTCTTTTTTCCCATTTATCAATTCAGAGAATTGCTTAAATATTGTTTGAAAAGAGTTTAATCCTCTTACAAAAATACTAACGATAAAAAACACTCCTATAATATTAATAATCCATCCAATAAAAAAGGCATTGCTTAACCAATTTATTTGTTCGAATAACCAATTGTTTATTCCAATATCCACCAGTATTGGATTGTTTACTGCAAACAGATAGAATGCAAGTGTTGTAAACGCAATAATTATGTCAAACTTTAAGGTTGACGAATTAAACCCTACATACTGCCTATTTAGTTGCATACTGAATTGAATCATTCTTTTTCTTTGTTCTATTTTATTTATTAAATAAAGAAAAAGAACCACTGCGCCTGCAATTATTAAAAAAGTACTAGACTCATAACTTTTAGCATAGTTTATAGTAGCTAAGGCAGAAACTGAAGCTAAAAAATAACTCTGAGAAACTCTTAAAATATATTTTTCGATATTGCCTGTTTCTCCCAAAGTCATTTTGAGTAATGAGGTAAACAAAAACCAAATAAGATTAAATGAAATAAAAACAATTCCTAGTAGGAAGGCAAACTTTAGCATAGCATAATTTAAATTGAAGCAAATTTAACTTTTCTTACTTACTTTATCAATGAATAATGAGAATAAGTATCTCAATAGATTTAACTAAGATTTTAATATATTTGTTTTCATAAAATGATAATCCATGAAAAACATCAAATTTACACTTGTCTCAATCTTAATTTCCATCTCCTTTTTTGGGAATGCAACAGAAGGAATGTGGTTACCCAATTTGCTAAAAGCATTAAACTATAGCGACATGCAATCTAAGGGATTGATGATTACTGCCGAGGAGTTATACTCTGTGAATCAGTCCAGCATGAAAGATGCTGTAGCTCACTTTAATGGAGGTTGTACTTCGGAAGTAGTCTCAGATAAAGGACTTTTGTTTACCAATCATCACTGTGGATATTCTCAAATAGCTGCTCACAGTACGGTAGAGAATAATTATTTGAAAGATGGTTTCTGGGCAATGAACTTTAGTGAAGAAAAGGTAAATAAAGGATTATACGTAGATTTTATTGTAAGAATAGAAGATGTAACTGCTAAAATAATAGGCGGAATAAAAGAAGAAGGAGAATCTGATGCTGATTTTGCAAAACGAAAAATGGCAAACGTTATTAAAGAATTGACTGAAGGAACAAAATACTTGGCAAAAGTAAAACCCTTTAATTATGGGAATAAATATTTTGCTTTTGTTATAGAAAGATTTTCTGACATAAGATTGGTAGGAGCACCTCCTTCTGCAATTGGTAAATTTGGTTTTGATACAGACAATTGGGTTTGGCCAAGACACACAGGAGATTTTTCTGTGTTTAGAATTTATGCAGACAAGGAAAACAAACCAGCTGAATACTCAACTGACAATGTTCCTTACAAACCAAAATACCATTTCCCTATTTCACTTGCTGGAGTAAACGAAGGAGATTTTACTATGGTATACGGGTTTCCAGGTAGAACCGAACAATTTTTAACTTCTTATGCAGTGGATCAAAAAATAAACAGAAGTAATCCTGCGAGAATCTTGATGAGAGAGAAATCTCTTGAAGTGATTAATGCAACAATGAAAGAAAGTGAGGAAATGAGAATTAAGTATTCATCTTACCAGTCTAGAGTGAGTAACGCTTGGAAAAAATGGAAAGGTGAAAATTTTGGTCTGATAAAGGAAAATGCTTTAGACAAAAAAGTTGCTAAAGAAACTGAATTCACAAGAAGAATAAACTTGCACCCTAATTTAAAATCACAATTTGGGAACTTACTTCCTGAAATGAAAAAATTGTACAAAGGCAAAGAAAAATACCAAGAAGCTTTTGATTATTATGTAGAAATGATTTATTCTGGACCTAGTTCTGTGAGATACTTGAATGGTTTTGTGGGTATAATTGAGAACCATGAGAAATTGAGAGAAGCTGGAAAATTAGATGCTGAAATTGAAAAGCTTAAAAAAAGTTACGAAGGCTTTATTAGTAATTCAAAACAAATTTCTCACGAAAAAAGAATGTGGAAAAACATGTACTCTGTTGCACTAGAAAATGTAGACAAAGAGTTTCACCCTGCTAACTTTGATGGAGTGAATAACTATATAGAAAACATGGATAAAATCATTGATGAAATGTTTGGTAAATCTTGTTTACTTAGCGAAGGGAAATTAATGAAAAGACTAAACAAACCAACTGCTAAAAACCTGAATAAAATTAAGAAAGATAAGGGATACATCATGGCAAAGGAGTTTTACAAAGCATTGAGAGGAAAAGTTCTCCCAAACTATTATGCACATGACGATAAGATTCAAGCTTTAATGAAAAACTATTCTAAAGCGATTCAAATTGCATTTCCAAATGAGAAATACTGGTATGATGCAAACAGTACATTGAGAGTTTCTTATGGAAAAATAGAAGGTTCTAAACCAAGAGATGGAATGCAATATTCTCATTTTACTACTGCGGATGGAATTATGGCAAAATACGTTCCTAACAATGATGAATTTGATGTTCCAGAGAAATTAATTACACTCATCGAGAACAAAGATTATGGGAAATATGCTACAGCAGATAGCACGCTTGTAATTTGCTTTACAGGAAGCAACCACACAACTGGAGGAAACTCTGGAAGTCCTGTAATAAATGGAAAAGGCGAATTGATAGGAATAAACTTTGACCGCAGTTGGGAAAGTACAATGAGTGACGTAATGTTTAGCGAAGATTTATGTAGAAACATTACTGTAGATATTCGTTATGTATTGTTTGTGATAGACAAATATGCTGGAGCAAGTCATTTGATAAAAGAAATGAACTTGGTGGGAGAAAGAAATACTTTAAAATCAGAAAATATTCAAAATCGTGACAAAATAGAAACGATAAATGAATTGATTGAAAAAAACCCTGAAAAAGCTGATCTATATTACAAAAGAGGAAAAGCATATTATGAGTTAGGTGAATTAAAAAAAGCGAACGAAGATTTGAAAAAAGCTGTTGTGCTTGATCCAAAACCTGAGTATATGAAAATGGAAAAAAACACAAGTAAGTTTTTGAATCAGATTCAACAATTGAATAAATAACAGTGAGTAAAGCAAGTAAAATAATAGACAAAATGTTTTTGAATGATCCTTTTAGCCTTTGGTTAGGGATTAAAAGGATTGAGGAAAAAGAAGGGGCTGTTGTGCTAGAATTAACTGTGAGAGAAGAAATGCTGAATGGATTTGGCATTGCTCACGGAGGAATTACTTATTCTCTTGCAGATAGTGCATTGGCATTTTCTGCCAATGGTTACGGAATACAATCTGTCTCTATCGAAACTTCCATTTCTCATACAAAACCTGTGAAACTAGGTGATGTGTTGAGAACAAAAGTTACCGAAGAAAGTTTGACTTCTAAAATAGGGATTTACACCATTCATATTTATAACCAAGAGAATATAAATGTTGCTTTATTCAAAGGAATAGTTTTTAGAACTGGAAAGGAATGGGAGGTTTGAGATTAATTAATAATTGATAAGGAATAACTAATAATTTTTGGATACTTGTTATATTCTAGTACTTGTATTTATTAAACAAAAATCTATATTTAAATCAATAGATTATAAAAAATATTAAATCTGGCGACAATCAATTTATCTTATTATTCTCAAACAATACAGGAGTAAAGTATGTTTCCTAAGAATTTGATTATAATGTAGCTCGAAAATCGGTATTGGAAGCTCAATTAATTGAAGAACCTAGAATAAAATATCAGTTTTTTAAATACTCGGCTACAGCAGAATATTTATAAATAGAATACGAAAATGGAAACTACGAGTAGTTCAGGTTTTTTAATAAAGTGATTAGCTCGGGGAAAGAAAAAAAATTATTATTAGGTGAATTAGGATTTTATTAATCCATCATCAATCATATCCGAATTAAAATTATTGTCCTCGAGGCTGTTATTTGGAATTTCAATCCTTCTAATTTTTATCATAAAATAGGCAAAGAAAAGGGTAACAATTGGGCTTATCCAATTGAATATTGCAAACACAAAATACTCTGCCACTCCTACTCCAAGAACTCCAGATTGATAAGCTCCGCAAGTATTCCAAGGAATAAGAACCGAAGTTACGGTTCCAGAATCTTCCAAAGTTCTACTTAGATTTTCAGGAGCAAGTCCTTTTTCTTTATATGCATCCTTAAACATCTTTCCCGGAATTACAATTGCCAAATATTGATCAGATGCAATGGCATTTAATCCTAGACAGCTCAAAACTGTACTAGCAAATAATCCAAAAATAGATTTTGCTCTTTTCAATAATACAGAAGTGATTTTTGATAAAAACCCTACTCCATCCATAATTCCTCCAAAAATCATGGCAGCAATAATTAATAAGATGGTCCAAAGCATTCCCATTATTCCTCCTGCAGTAAATAAATCATTCAATTGAGTATTCTCTGTTACAATTGCAGTATCGGTATAAATTGAAGTAAGAATGGTTTCTATTCTTGAATCTCCCAAAGAGTCTAATACTTCTCCTTGAAATATAAATGCAAACACTGCGGCCAATAAAACTCCAGACCCCAAAGCTATTAAAGGTTTTGTCTTTAAAAGTATGAGAACAATTACAATTCCGGGAACGATAAATAAAGTAAGTGAAATACTGAAAGTTGAATTAATTGATACAAGTAAATTATCAATGTCAGCCGAACCTGTTACTTCCATATTAAAACTAAGAATTGTAAAAAATAATAAAGTAATTACAATACTAGGAACTGTAGTAAAAGTCATGTATTTGATATGCGTGAACAAATCTGTTCCTGCCATAGCTGGTGCAAGATTTGTTGTATCACTCAAAGGTGACATTTTATCTCCAAAATAAGCTCCTGATATAACTGCTCCTGCTATCATTCCTGACGAAATTCCCAATGCAGAACCTATTCCAACTAATGCAATACCCACTGTTGCAGAGGTTGTCCAAGAACTTCCTGTAGCAATTGAGATAATAGCTGCAATTACTACAGAGGCGGGTAAAAATATTTCTGGACTTAGAACTTGTAATCCATAATATACCATTGCAGGGATTATACCACTTATCAGCCAAGTTCCTGCCAAAGCACCCACCATAATCAGTATAATTACTGGCACTAAAACACTTAAAATATTCTCTTTTACTTCTGCCAAAATTTTACTCAACCTAATTTCATTCATCAAGCCAAAAATTAAAGCTAGTATACCTGATATTAAAAGAATTAGGTGATTTGAATATTCACCAAGCCACTCTCCGTCTTGAAAGAATATATTGTAAGACAACAGGCCCATTAAAAAGATTATCGGTACCAAGGATTGAAAAAAAGTAGGTGTTTTACTCATTAAAGTGCATTTTAAATGCCAATATAGGCAACTTAGACATAAATTATATAAAAAGGTAGATGTTAAACTTAAGGTTTATTATTATTATAGAACAATAATAGCAATTTTAAAAATGAATAAGAAAATCTTAATAAGTCTACTTTTTATACTCTTAACCGGCTGGATTGGTGGTTGTGCGTATTGGTACGATTTTAAGATTAAAAAAAACTTTGAAACAGGATTAATAAATGATTTTTTATCAGACAGTTATGAGGAGATATCAAATTATGAATTGGAAGAAATTAAGATAACCAAACCTTCTTTTTCAATATCGGATGGAGGTATCATTATTTCTGAAAGTTTAGATAACATTAGCTTTATTAGTGGAACAGCAGAAATGGAAACTCCAGATTCAATGGAAGAAGGACTTAACCAACTAGCTACTTATCTAAAAAACAACCCTAACAAAAATTTAAAAATCAAAGGATTACACTCAAATACCGATAATTCGGATTCTTTAGTTAAAGCGAGAGTAAACTCAATGGTTAGTTACTTAGAAACTAAAAAAGGGATTACCGAAAATCGAATAATTGTTTCTGCGAGTTGTTCAGAAGGATTGTATCAAAAAACAATTGGAGGTTTAGAATATGAAATAATAACTAACATTGAGCCAACAGTAGCAGAGGGATTTGTTAGTACGATTGATCCAAATTTGAAAAGAAGAGTAAAAAGAAGACAAATAATGCAGTATCCTTTAACTCATTTCGAAATAGAGCCTACTCATGATTTAGAAAAGTATTTTAAACACTTGAAACTATATTTTGACCAAAACCCAGAAGGATTAGTTCAAATTACTGGACATACAGCCTTGAAAATAAATGATTCTCTCAATAGATACCACAGTAAAAAATATGCCGAAAAAGTTAAAAAATATTTGATCTCTGAGTACGGAATGAATCCTAGAAATTTTAGAGTAAAAGGAAGAGGAGATTCAAGACCACTTTCAAGTTCTGAGACTGACCTTGGAAGAACGAAAAATAGAAGAATCGAATTTTCATTTATAAAATAAACTACTAAGTTATGCCTAACATAATAAATCCAGACCTGCTTTTTATTTTACTAGCTCTATTTGTGTCTGCATTATTAGGTTTCTTGATAGGTAAATTAAGAAAAAGTGCTAAGCTAAACTCATTAAAAAAATCCTTGGACGATTGTTATAAAAAAATTGAGAATTTAAAAAATAAAATTAAATCCGATTTACATTATCAAGATTTTGATACTCAAATAAAAGCTTTAAAAAAGTCTTCGATAACAGGTGAAAAATTCGACCTAAATAAAATCAAAGAATTGAAAGTTGCTTCCACGTATAAACCAACAAGACCAAACAAATCTTCTAGTCCATCTATTAAAATTGAGGCAAAAAAAGCATTAGGTAAAACCATCGAAGAAAATGACCTGAAAATTGTAGAAGGAATTGGCCCTAACATTGAAGAAATATTGAACAAAGATGGTATTACTACGTGGAGAAAACTGAGTAAAGCTCCAGTTTCACGATTACAAAAAATACTAAACGAAGCTGGCGGTATATTTCTATCAGATAAACCCGACTCTTGGCCAGAACAATCTTTACTTGCTGCGGAAGGAAAATGGGAAGAATTAAAAAAACTTCAATACTATTTGGAAGGTGACAAAGAACCTTCATGAAAATTAAAAAAAACTCTTTTATCTCAAAAGAGTTTTTTTTTGTCCATAACTGAACTATGAAATAACACAATAGAGTTTGATTTTTGAATATGGATTGGTATATTTATATTCTATAATCTATTAAAACTACACATTGGCTGTAAAAGGAAATATACTACAAAGTGTTCTTAAAGGAAGTACAAGAATTGGATCGAGGAATGAAACTAAAACTCCAATTCAACTTCAAAAAAGAGCTTTAAAAAGATTGTTACGAAGAGCTAAAGACACTAAATTTGGTAAAGCTTATCGATTCAATAAAATATTGAAATCCGAAAATGAACTGGTTACTTATCAAAGATTTGTACCTATTCATGATTATGATTCTATTTACAAATCTTGGTGGAAAGACACCATAAATGGAGAAGAGGACATAGCATGGCCAGGTAAAATTACAAAGTTTGCTCTTAGCTCAGGAACATCTGGTAGCGCCAGTAAGCAAATACCTGTCTCAAGATCTTTACTAAGAAAAATAAGACGAATTAGTTTAAAACAAATTCAAGGACTTAGTAATTTTGACTTTCCTAAAGAATTTTTCGACACATTTATCCTTGGAGTTGGAGGTTCTACCTCATTAACAAAAGTTGAAAAACGAAAAGAAGGGGATTTGAGCGGTATAATTAATGCAAACCTTCCCTCGTTTATGAATGTGATTTATAAACCAGAAAAAGAAATTACAGACATTACTGATTGGGATGTGAAAATTGAAAAAATGGTAGATAGTGCTCCAGATTGGAACATTGGAATCATTACTGGTATTCCCTCTTGGATTCAAATTCTATTAGAAAAAATTATTGATCGATACAAACTAAATAACATTCATGACCTGTGGCCAAATTTTGGAGTTATAGTTCATGGAGGTGTAGCATTTGGACCATATAAAAAGAATTTTGAAAAATTATTAGGTAAACCCATAGAATACATGGAAACTTACCTTGCTTCTGAAGGCTTTATGGCTATAAGTCCAGGAGGAGGAGCATCTCTGAAGTTATTATTAAATAATGGAATCTTCTTTGAATTTATTCCTTTCAATGACGATAATTTTAATCAAGACGGAGATCTGGTGAGGTATCCAGAAGTAGTAACAGTAGAAAAAGTAGAAGAAGACATAAATTACGCAATCGTTTTATCTACTTGTGCAGGGTCCTGGAGATATTTACTGGGAGATACCATCAAGTTTTTAGATAAGGAAAAATGTGAAATAGTTATTACTGGAAGAACAAAGCATTATTTAACAATTTGCGGAGAACATCTATCAGTTGATAACATAACCAAAGCTCTAGAGATTACTTGTGAAAAAATGGAGATTAAAGTTCCTGAATTTTCTGTAACTGCTTTTGCTTATGAAAATTTATTTGCTCATAAATGGTATGTTGGATCAGATGACAACTTTGATAAGAATGAATTTAAATCTATACTTGACAAGGAATTATGCTTACTAAATGATGATTACAAAACAGAAAGAACTGCGGCATTGAAAGAAGTATTTATTGAACAATTACCTGTTTCTACTTTTTATAAATTCTTAGATTCTATAGGTAAAAAAGGGGCCCAGATTAAGTTTCCTAGAGTAATGAAAGGTGAGATTTTACAAAAATGGATAGATTTTTTAAACTAAATTAATGATAGAAATAGTATTAACAGCATTGGGATTAGGCTTATTTTTAAGCTTTTCATTTGGTCCTGTCTTTTTTGAGCTTATAAACACAAGCTTGAGAAAAGGATTCAAAGCAGCTTTCTTGATGGAAACAGGAGTTTTATTTAGTGACCTTGTTTATTTATTTCTTGCTTTATTTAGTGCACAAAAAGCAATTGAATATTTGGAACACTACCCAAATAGCAAATATATTTTTGGAGGAATTTTCTTTATCTTTGGGATTGTTTCTATTATCAAGAACTTAAAACCATCTTCTCTTTCCATAGAAAAACTAAACAAACCTAGGAACGAAGAAGATACCGAAGAATTTTTGAAAAACTTAGACGCCTTGCATATTCCCGAAAAAATAAAAGTGAATTATATTGGGAATTTCATGAAAGGATTTTCATTAAACGCTATAAATCCTGCTGTTTTAATATTTTGGATATCAGTCTGTTCTACCAGTATAAAATCCTTAGATTTAAATAATGCCGAAATATTAATCTTCTTCTCTATCACCTTAGGAATGATGTTCGCAATAGATATTCTTAAAATATATTTTGCAAGTAGGCTTCAAAAATACATTACTGCAAAATTCTTACAAGTAATTGGAATCTGTATAGGAATAATTATGATTGGTGCTGGACTAATGATTTTAATCTACGGAATAGATACACATCCAAATGGATTACAATAACTAGTTAATTGTAGGTAAATCATTAGCAGAATCTACGTCATCCGATTTACATTTTTCGCTTTCAGTTGCTCCACAAAATTTACAACTTCCATCACTGTCTTCGTCAAATAATCTACTGGCCGAAGCACATGATTTTTCAAGGTAACCTTTACCAAAAAACATTTTGATAGCCATTCCAGCAATTCCTAATCCCAACAACAAGATGGCTATTAAAGCTAATTTCATTTTTCTCTGTTTTACAGTACAAATTTAATATAATTATAGGACAAAATCCACCAGGAGAATTAAATTTAATGTAACATCAGTTACCTCCATAAAAAAACCTCATTTGTTGTTCACAAATGAGGTTTTCAATATATAAGTTAAAAAAAAATCTATTCTTAGAATCTTTTTCTATCTCTAATTCTTGCAGACTTACCAGTTCTTTCTCTTTGGTAAAAGATTCTTGCTCTTCTTACTTTACCAACTTTCATCACTTTTAATTCTTCAATTAATGGAGATGCCATTGGGAAAATTCTTTCTACACCAACAGTTCCCGACATTTTTCTTACAGTGAAAGTTTCAGTAGCTGTGTTGTTTCCTCCTCTTTTTTGGATAACAATTCCTTGAAAAACTTGAAGTCTCTCTTTGTCACCTTCTTTAATTTTATATGTTACAGCAACTGTATCTCCAGCTCCAAAGTCTGGTAATGAGTGTGCTGATTCTAAATCCTTGTGTAATTCTTGTGCTATATTCATCTCTGTTTGTGTTTAAATCTCCTCAATTTTCGGACTGCAATATTACGAATATTATTTTGTAAACTAACAAAACATCCTTCTTTTTTTTAGTTTTTTTTATTCCTCTCCTTTATTAATTAACCCTGGTCTTCTTGCTTTCGTTCTTTCTAACGCTTTTTCGGTTCGCCATTTATCTATTTCTTTAAAATTTCCCGACAATAAAACGGGCGGCACTTCCATTCCTTTATAGTTTGATGGTCTTGTGTAAACTGGAGGTGCAAGCAAGTTATCTTGAAAAGAATCCGTCAAAGCAGAAGTTTCATCATTCAGCACACCTGGCACTAATCTTATAATAGAATCGGACAAGACAGCAGCTGCCAATTCTCCTCCCGATAATACGTAATCTCCAATAGAAACTTCCTTTGTTATGTATTTTTCCCTCAGTCTTTCGTCTATCCCTTTGTAATGACCACAAAGCATCATAATGTTTTTTTTCAAAGAAAGCTGGTTCGCCATAGGTTGATCCAGCAACTCTCCATCTGGAGTCATAAATATGATTTCGTCATATTCTCTTTCACTTTTTAGCTTATCAATGCAATCTGCAATAGGCTGAATAGTCATTACCATCCCTGCTCCTCCACCGTAACAAGTGTCATCTACCTTATTGTGCTTATTCGTAGAATAGCTTCTTATATCGTGTAAATGAACCTCAACCAATCCTTTGGTTTGAGCTCGTTTAAGAATAGAATCAGAAAATGGACTTTCTAATAACTGAGGTAAAATGGTTAATATATCTATACGCATAATGCAAAGTTAGGTAATTAAAAGTAAAAGCCATTTATGAATTCATTCAAAATACTTTAATTTAAAAATGAGAACGAATCAGATTAATGTAAATTCTATGTGAACCAAATAAATTAATGTAATTTAGATGCGAATAAATAATAAATGAAAAACTTCAATTACTTACTTCTTGCCCTATTATTGGTATTTTCTTCTAGGCTTTTTGCTGGAAATGAATTGGGATTCCCTAATAAAAAACCCTTGGTAAGCATTTTTAAATCGGGTCCTTATCTTGGGTTACAAAGAGGTAAATACACCAATTTAGAGTTTGGATATGAGTTTCAAAGGAAAGCTGTGAAACTTATAAAACCTACAATTCAAGCTCTCAATACAGGGTTTGATTACAACCTTACCGAAAACGTATTGGGGTTTTCGATTGGGTATTGGCAAAAAAGAGGAAGGTTAGATTTAACCTACGGAGCAAACTTAGTGTACAAAACAGATTTTGACCAGACTAGAATTGGCATTGCTCCCACTCTAGGCTACAGAATATCCATTGCTCATTTGCAAGTAGGTGCTAATCTATTGACAAAATCAGATGATTTTAAAAACACCAACACTTTTTTCGTTTCCCTACGTGTGGTGATGATTAACAATAGAAATTTTAAATGGCGGAAAAGGAAAAGGATATAGTTTTTCAGTTGTAAAAGACGACTCTTATGAGTTCTTAATTGAAGATGAATCATCTATATTTGACGAAGGAATAAATCCAAAATATCAGAATAAATACTTTGATATATTCTGCCAAGTTGAGAAACACGATTTATTGAGTCGAAAAAAAACAGGATTATGATGTAGTTATTAAAATGTTATTAGCGGAATAAAAAAACGTTAATAATGTGTGAATAATAAGAGTTAAGTACCAACCCGAAAGGTTATTGTGTTTTAATCTCTTACTATTCTTATACAAACATGTTACTCAAAACAATCGCATTTAAATTTATTTTCAATCCCTATACTTACTTTGTTTTATTAATAATTCTCATCTTTGTATTACAATGCAATTATTCTACAACCCAACTATAGAAACCGATTTATTCCTAGACAAGGATGAGCACATTCACGCCTCTAGAGTATTGAGAAAGAAAAATGGCGATACTCTTTTCATCATGAATGGAAAAGGAGATTTATTTCATTGCGAAATAAAAGAGATTAGCTCTAAAAAAACATTAATCTCAATCTCAAAAAAAGATACCTTTCCTAAAACTAGCAACCTTCACATTGCGATTTCTCCAACTAAAAACAACAATCGAATGGAGTTTTTTCTTGAAAAAGCTACCGAAATAGGGATTTCTAAAATCACACCTATTCTGTGTGAACGCTCTGAAAGAAAAGTGATTAAAAAAGAAAGAATGGAAAAGATAATTTTATCTGCAGCCAAACAATCCAAAAATTACCACCTTCCTATTTTTAATGAAATGATTTCTTACTCTCAATTTTTGAAAGAAAATAAAAGTGCTATAAACTTAGTTGCCCATTGCGAAGACGAAGCATCCAAAACTGATTTGTTTTCTTATGGATTCAAGAAAAACTCTGAAATAACAATTCTCATTGGCCCAGAAGGAGATTTTACAAAAAAGGAAATTGACCTTGCTAAAACTCATAATTTTAAAGAACTTTCTTTGGGCGAAACCAGACTAAGGACAGAAACTGCTGGAATTGTAGCTGCCACACACTATAATTTATGCCGATAATTGGCTAATTACTTTTAATAAAAATCAAATGAAAAATACTGATTTAACTCAATTAAATACTTCCTCAAAAGACACAATGGTGGAGGTTCTGGGAATTAAATACACAGAAATAGGCGAAGACTACATTAGCGGAACAATGCCCGTAGACAAAAGGACTCACCAACCCATGGGAATAATGCACGGAGGTGCTTCCGCAGCATTAATTGAAACTTTGGGAAGCATTGGTTCTCATCTTTTTATTGATAGAGAAACTCAATTTTCTTCGGGACTGGATTTAAATATAAATCACATAAGAGCCGAACGTTCCGGAATTGTAACCGGAAAAGCTGTTTTGGTGCACAAAGGAAGAACAACTCACGTGTGGCAAGTGGATATTACTAACGAAGAAAATAAATTGGTTTCTACAGGTAGACTTACTGTTTTTATTGGGAATAAGTAAGTTTAAATTACTTCCTTAATAATCCTAGTATTTATAGAATTATGAGAAGCATCCAACACAGATTTTTCGTTTTTTACAACAATCATTTGTGGTGATGCATGAAACACATTTAGCTTATCAGCAATAGCCGCAGAAATATCTCTGTGGGCAATTAAATCCAAATAAAAGGGAGTAATTTCTTCTTCAGAAAAATTCCAATCTCCCTCTACTCTATTTAGTGCCATAGAACTGATAGAGCACCTTGTGCTGTGTTTAAAAAGCATTACCGGCTTCTCTTTGGATAATGAAATTGCATCCTCCAATTGAGCTATAGAAGTTAATTCTGTCCAGTTTATACTTTTTTTACTTTCGCTTGTTTTTTTACTAAATAGCCCCATTTTTTTTAATCTTCAAATCGTGAATAAATTGGCAAATGATCTGAGTATCCTCCGTAATAATTAGGACCTCCATAAGTTCTACTTGGTTTTTTATCCCCGTATTTTTTATCGGTATACATCATCCACGCCTTTTCTAATATGTTACATTGGTCGTAAGAAACTTCAACTCCTTTCTCAGGATTGTATAAACCTTTGCTAATTATTAATTGATCCAGCATTCCCCAGTCTCCTCTGTAATTGTAAGTCCCTTTGTCCGCAACTTCTAATTTATAAGCCATGTTGAATAAATCATTGTTTTTAAAGTCTGGGGTTCCTTTTGCTCTCAATACTTCGTAAACACTTTTATTGGTTGGATAATCGTTAAAATCTCCCATTATAATGATTTTTGCAACTGCATCTTTTGCAAGAATCTCATCTACTTTTGCTCTCAATACTGAAGCAGCTTTTATTCTTTTGTGTTCTGATTCTTTTTCTCCTCCTCTTCGTGATGACCAGTGATTAAGAAA
>CAJJDF010000022.1 GCA_905182785.1 uncultured Flavobacteriales bacterium | reverse complement strand
TTGCTCAAATTACTGCTATTAAACCTTATTTTACTTATGATTTTGCTGTCGTATTCAATGATCCAAGTCACCCTATAGCTGAGCAACCATGGTTTAATGTCGAATTCTTAGATTCAAATAATGTTAAAATACCTTCTTGTGGAAACTATTTTGTAATTACTGGAGGATCAGTTCCTGGGTTTATAACTTATTCTGGAAATTGGAGATATAAACCATGGACAAGAATTACAGTTGATTTAACAAATTATATTGGTCAAGACATCACAGTAAAATTTTCTGTTGCTGATTGTGGATATGGAGCTCATGATGGAAGAGCTTATATTGATGGAGATTGTTTCAAGCCTGAAATTGAAAAAATACAAGATTGTAAAGGAATAAATTTATCCGCAGATTCTGGATATTTAGCTTATCAATGGTATGACAGTGTTCCTTTTAAAATAATTGCAGGGGCAACAACAAGGCAACATTATATTCCAGGACCAGGTAAGTTTAGAGTAAGAGTAATATCCGAATCGGGTTGTACTCTTTTTATCGATACACTAATAACTGATATTTATATCCTATTAAACCAAACCATTACACAGATAGATCCGAGTTGTGTTGGGGTAAATGACGGGCAATTAATAATAAATCCTTTTGGAGGACAATCACCTTATACTTATTCCATAAATAACGGAGCAACAACACAAGCTATAGGAACTTTTACAGGACTTGCTCCGGGAACATACACCTGCATTGTTTACGACTCTGGTGGATGTAGCGATACGGTCGTCTACAATTTGACCAATCCTCCCAATATTCTCCCGAACTTAATAATTAATAATACAAATTGTGCTGCAACTTGCAATGGAATTGCAGAGGCTATTCCAACAGGAGGAACTTCCCCATTGGGTCTTTATCAAGTAGAGTTTAACAATGTATTTGCCATCACAAAAAAGAGAACAAATTTATGTGTTGGAGCCCATACAGTTAAAGTGACAGATGAAAATGGTTGTTCAACCCTTACACCTTTCATTATTACTGCACCCATATCCGAAACAATTGATGCGATAACGGTACAAGACGAAAATTGCTTTAATGATTGCAGTGGTACTATTACAATTATAGATGCTAATGCTGCCGAATATAGTATTGATGATGG
>CAJJDF010000021.1 GCA_905182785.1 uncultured Flavobacteriales bacterium | reverse complement strand
CTGGAATTACAATTCTTATACTACGAGTTACAATGTTACTTTAAATAGCATTGAAGAGGCTATCAAATTCAATAACGTACACGAAGGATTACATTTTGGGTATGCTATGGCAATGAAGAAATTGGTTTAGTGGATTTGCCTTAGTCTTCGACTCCGATCTAACGGACTAATAAACTAAAATATTCTTAAAAAATGATTCTGAGTCTTTCAATTTAGCTCAAGATAAACTCAGTCCCTTTCTTTCCCATATTTATTCATCTTACAGCCACAAAGTTTACAAGTCCAACCACCCCATAAAATCTCATTCATTCCTTGCGGCTTTCTAATCTTAGGCTGTGGTTCTTTGCATTTTGGGCAATTTACTGTTTTAAAGTTTATATCAAAATTATTTATTATTGATTTTAAATTCATAATTACTACTCACTAAAAACCCTAATTCACCCTCCAAAAATAAGGAGAAAATAATACTGCAACAGTAAATAACTCAAGCCTACCAAAAAGCATTAAAAATGAGAGAACCCATTTTCCAGTATCTGGTAAATGCTCAAAACTTTGAGAAGGATCTACCGTACTAATTCCTGGCCCCACATTCCCTAGAGAAGTAGCTACAGAACTAATTGCTGTTAACAAATCTACTCCTGGCAAAGCTGCCATTATTATACTTCCTGTTACGAACATAAGTAAGTATAAAAATACAAATGCCAATAAGTTGTAAATAATTTTGTTCCCAATTGCTTTGCCATTCAAATGAACAGGCACTATAGCATTAGGATGAATTCTTCTTTTAAATTCTAAAAATCCATTTTTTATCAAAATTACAATTCTCACAATTTTCATTCCTCCACTTGTACTTCCAGCAGATGCTCCTGTAAATAACAATAAAAAGAAAATAAATGTAGCAAAAACTCCCCAGTCGGTAAAAATTCCGCTTGCATAACCTGTGGTTGTAATAATACTCACGACTTGAAATGAAACGTACCTAAAAGACTCTAACAAAGAAAAGCTATTTGTGGTATTTGTGATATCAAAATATACTGCTGGAGTTAATAAAAGTATAAATCCTATAACGGCAAATAAATACCATTTGAACTCGTCATTTCTCCAAAGTTTATTGATTTTTCCTTTAAAACCAAAGTAAATTAAAGTGAAATTTGTTCCCGCAATAAACATAAATATCACGATTACAGCTTCTATCAAAGGGGAATTAAAATGAGCAATACTAGCTTGTTTAGTAGAGAATCCTCCAGTAGATGTTGTAGTAAGTGCATGATTTATTGCATCAAAAAAACTCATGCCGCAAAACATTAAAACGATCATTTCTGAGAGAGTTAAGAACAGATAAATTATCCAAAGTCTTTTTGCTGTTTCCTTTATTCTTGGGTGAATTTTATCTTTTGTAGGTCCAGGCGCTTCATTTACAAAAAGCTCCATCCCTCCAATTCCAAGCAAGGGTAAAACTGCAATAGTAAGTACTATAATTCCCATTCCTCCAATCCATTGAGTCATACTTCTCCAAAACAGAATACTGTGTGGCATCTCTTCAATGTTATTCAGTATAGAAGCTCCTGTTGTTGAAAATCCAGACATGGTTTCGAAAAAAGCATTGGAAAAATTGGGTATAGATTCCGAAATCACATAAGGTAAAGTACCAAACAAAGTCATAGAAACCCAACTAACAGTCACAATCAAAAACCCTTCTCTTCGCTTAATCTCGGCTTCTTTAAATTTTCTTAAAAAAAACCTTAAACATAAACCTACAAACAAAGTAATTCCACTAGAAATTAAAAAAGAGGAAGTCATTCTATCTTCATGATAAATAGAAAACCCTAATGGCAATGCCATTAAAAAACCATTTATAAGAAGTAGTGAACCTATTACATAGCCTATTACTCCGTAGTTTATTAATTTTTTATTACTCAACTTATTGGAAATATCTTTCTATTTGGTTAATGGATTCTGTCAAACTAAAAACAACTGCTTTGTCGCCTTCTTGTAACTGAAAATTACCAAATGGGATTAAACTTTCTTCACCTCTTATCACTCCAGAAATATTAGCTGTTTTTGGAAATTTAAGCTCTTTTATTCTTTTTCTAGTCACTTTTGAATTTGGTTTAACTGTAAATTCAATTATTTCTGCATCTACACCATGTAAGTTTGCAATAGCATCTACATGCCCTTTTCTTATATGCTTAAAAATATTACTGGCTGCAATTATCTTTTTGTTTATCAAAGTATCTACACCAATATTTTGAGACAGGCGAATGTAATCGATATTCTCTACTCTCGCTATGGTTTTTCTTACCCCGTGGTTTTTTGCAACCAAAGAAGAAATAATATTGGTTTCAGAATTTTGAGTGACAGAAATCAATGCGTCCATGTCTCCTAACCCTTCTTCTTTCATGGTTTCTACATCTCTTCCATCAATATTCAAGATCAAAGTATTAGATAAATTACTAGCTAGTCTTTCGCATTTTTTCTTGTCGCCATCTACAATCACCACATTATAATTATCTTGAAACAACCGTGCAGTTATTTCTCCTACTCTATTCCCTCCCAATATCATTACATTTTTTATCTCAAAACACTTTTGACCACAAAATTCTGTAATTTTATCTATAGATTCTGGTGTAGAAATAAAATACACAATATCATTTTCCAAAATCTCAGTATCGCCATTTACAATGATTGTACCGTCATTTCTATGTAAAGCTATAGGCTTGAAAGATAAATTAGGGTTCAAATAAGAACTCTCTCCCACAGTTTTATCTTTCAACTCCGATTTGTCTCCAATTGCAATTCCAAAAACTGTTAATTTTCCTCCTTCAAATTCTATATTATCAGTAAAAGCAGATTTTTTAATTAATCTTTCAATCTCTTCTGCTGCTAAAATATCAGGTGAAATAATGGTGTCAACTCCCAAATCTGCAAACATTTTTTGCCTTGATGGAGAAAGATTTTCAAGAGTACTTACCCTTGCTATCGTTTTTTTTGCTCCATACTTTTTTGCCATGATAGATACCAGTAAATTTGTTTCTTCAGAAGAAGTAACAGCAATTAGTAAATCACATACTTCAACTTTTGCCTCAGACAAAACATCAAATGATTTTGCATCTCCCAATATTGGAAAAATATCTATGTGAGACTGAACATAATTTAATCTTGATTCATCCTCATCAATTAGATAAATATCTTGCAATTCACTCGAAAGCATTTTAGCAAGATGATATCCTACATCTCCAGCACCAGTAATGATTATTTTCATGTAAAAGTTATAGGTTTAAAACGAAAGTCTGAACAAAGTTAATTTTTTTTCAAAATAAAAGTAAATTATGTGTCACAGTAAAGCAAAAAATCTAAAATCAATGTATATTTGATACAAATAAATCTACAAATAAAATCTATCCTAAAACATGAATAATAAATCATTTGAAAGCAGAAAAAATGTACTTCTTGTCATTGTGCTTTCCATCGGATTTATTTTTGTAGTTCGGTTGTTATTTATTCAGGTAATTGATGATAAATGGAACAATGAATCAATAAAAATTTCTGAAACAAAAAAAATAATTGAACCAGATAGAGGAATTATTTTTGACAGGAATGGCAAAGTAATGGCTGTGAATCAAACCAATTTTGAGTTACGCCTTACTCCCAATAAAGTGAAAGATTTTGATACAATGCAACTCAGCCAACTTCTTAATATTCCTTTCGACTCTATAAAACCGAGAATAAACAAATTAAAAAGATATTGGCGATCCAAACAGGTTTTTGTAAAAACTGTTCCTGCCAATAATCTTTCTAAGCTTACTTCCCTGATGTTTAAATACGAAGGATTTGAATTGGCAGAAAAATCATTGAGAGTATATCCTGCAAATTGTGCAGCTCATTTACTTGGTTATGTTAGAGAAGTAGATGGAGAAATAATAAAAAAGAAACCCTATTACCGTGGAGGAGATAGAATTGGGATTTCGGGATTGGAGAAATACTACGAAGACGAACTCAGAGGAAACCGTGGAAACGATAAATTTTTGAGAGATGCTTATGGTAATCTGAAAAAATTAACAGCTTCGGATACAGCTAAATCTGGAAATAACTTGACTAGTTCTATTGATTTAGAACTACAAAGATATGGTGAAAGATTAATGCAAAACAAATTAGGAAGTGTGGTAGCAATAGACCCTTCCTCTGGAGAAATATTAGCAATGATTTCTTCTCCTACTTTTGATCCAAACCTTTTATCTGGCGATACAATGAGTAGAAATTGGAAAAGATTAAGAAATAACGATTCGTTAAGACCTTTATATAACCGTGCTTTAAGATCAAGAAACTCACCTGGTTCTATTTTTAAAATGGTGCAAGGTTTATCTGCTTGGGAACTAGGAGTAATAAATCTTGATACAAAAATATTTTGTGACCACAATGTTGTAGGTTGTCATAACCACAAACAAGCACAAGGATTAGCAGATGCTATTAAGTATTCTTGCAATCCTTATTTTTATGAAACTTTTAAACTAATAACCACTTCGAGAGAAGGAGAAAATATATTTGAGAAATCCAAAATAGGACTTCAAACTTGGAACGAATACGTTTCTTCTTTTGGCCTAGGAAAAGATTTACAATTGGATTATCCAGGCTATTCAACTGGAAATATTCCATTGCCATCAGTTTATGACAAAATGTATAATAAATGGAGCTACAGAACATGTAATTCATTGGCTATTGGACAAGGAGAAATGTTGGTTACCTCCTATCAAATGGCAAATTTGGCTTGTGTAATGGCGAACAGAGGCTATTATTATTACCCTCATTTTATTAAAAAAATTGAGAATAATTTCCTTAATCCAAAATACGAACAAAGGCAATACACAAAAATTAGCAAAGAAAAATTTGAACCGATTGTAAATGCAATGCAACAAGTAATAGAAGGAGATGGAGGAACAGCTAGAAGAGCAAGGATTGAAGGCATAGAAATTTGTGGAAAAACTGGAACTGTAGAAAATTCTAGAGGAAAAGATCACTCGGTATTTATTGCCTTTGCCCCAAAATATAATCCAAAAATTGCCTTAGTTGTATACATCGAAAACGGAGGATATGGTGGAACTTGGGCTGCACCAATTGCAAGCTTGATGACAGAAAAATATTTGACAGATAGTATTTCAAATACTACTGAAGAACAAAGAATATTAGAGGCAAATTTAATTCAGAAGAATGATAAATAATTGGCTCAAAAATATCGATTTACAATTATTACTTATCTATTTTGTTTTAGTCATTTTAGGGATTGCAAGTATTTATTCTACAACATTTGACGAGAGTTATTCTTCTATATTTTCTTTCAATAAATCCTATGGAAAACAAATCATGTGGTTTGGAATAAGTCTATGTGTTGGAATAATTATTCTCCTTCTAGACATTGAATTCATTCGGAAATATACCGAAGTTTTTTATGGAATTACTACTCTATTATTAATACTCGTATTACTTTTTGGAACAGAAAGAAATGGAGCAAAAGCCTGGTTTGGCATAGGTAGTTTTGGAATACAACCAGCAGAATTTGCCAAAATAACTGCCAGTTTGTTCATTGCAAAATACCTTGCTTCGGTTAATACTTCTATTTATAAATTACAATCCCAAATTTGGGTTTCTGTTATTTTATTTGTCCCTATCATTCTAATTTTAAAACAACCTGATCTAGGAACAGTCTTAGTCTTTCTTGGTTTCATCCTAGTTCTTTATCGCGAAGGAATAATTGGAAGCATTATGCTTTATGGACTTATGGTTGCTGCAGTAAGTGTCGTTTCTTTAATTCTTAAAGATACATTTAGCACTTTGCTTGGATACACTTTTCATTCTCATTACATGCTAATCGGAGCATTAGTTATTATGGCCGTTTTTATTGCTTTAGGTGTGAATATAACAACTTATAAAAGGTATCGAAGAACAAAACATTTACAAATAATTGCCGTCACAGCAATCGCAATAATAATTGTCCCATTAATGAAATTTGGTTTCGAAAAAATACCAGAAAATCATTACCAAAGAGTAAGAGTTGAAATAATATTAGGATTAAAAAAAGATCCTAGAGGAGTTGGATACAATTCCCATCAAGCTTTATCTGCAATAGGTTCTGGTCAATTTTTGGGAAAAGGATATAAAAATGCAACCTTAGCGAATGACACTTATAACCAAGTTCCAGAACAAAGTACCGATTTTATATTTTGTACTGTAGCTGAGGAATGGGGGTTTCTTGGAAGCTTTCTTTTGTTTTCTCTTTATATGATCTTAATTATAAAAATAATTGCAATTGCCGAGCGACAAAGGTCAGATTTTGGAAGAATATTCTCCTATTCAGTAGCCAGTATTTTCTTTATTCATTTTACCATAAATATAGGAATGGTATTAGGCCTTGCTCCTATTATTGGAATTCCATTGCCGTTTTTTAGTTATGGAGGCTCCTCTCTTTTAACTTTCAGTATTATGATTTTTTTATTATTAAAGATTGACTCTGATAGGTTAGAAATATTTAGGTAAAATCATATTTCCTGATCATATTGTGTATATTTAAACAACCAAAATATTGGTTCGCTCGTTATATATCAAACAATACATTTTTATGAAAACTATAAAACTAATTCTCGTTTCTTTAATTTTGGCTTCAACAGGGTTTGCACAAGTCTTAACCGTCCCAAAGCAATATACCCTAAATACGGAGTCAGATTTTGATAAATACGAACATGATGTAATTGAGTGCGCAAAATTTCTAATGACAACTCTAGTAAATCAACAAACTGCTTTAAGAAACGAAGCTGCTAAATTTTTAACTGAGTATGTTTCTAAGAGCCCAACAATTAAGGTTGAATTAAATCAAAAAGCTACTCCATTTGTAAGTAATCCAGAATTATTAACTGTTTACTTAGCATCTTGGGTAAAAAGTTATGCGGCACAAAACCATATAAACAACAAAGAAGAGTTCACAATACGAGCTGCAAACGAAACGCTTAACTACTACACAGCCAACAAAAGTAAAATTGGAAAAGTAACCGACATTAAAAAGTTCTTACAACTTCAAGCTGATGGGAAACTAGAAAATCACATCAAGTCTCATTTATAAAATTAAAATAATAATTCTTAAAAACTGAAAGTGGCACAATTTTGTTGCCCCTTTTTTTGTTAATTAAAATGGGGATAAAAAAGTATTGAAAGTGTGTATATTCCTTCAAGCTATTCTATTTTTGAAGAATATATTATGAAATCATTATTTTACATATCAGTTGCGGTAATTTCTAGTTTTCTAATTGGGACAAATCCCTCTATTGAGAATACAAAAGAACCTATAGCAAAAGAAACAAAGACACCTGAATTTTTAACTCAAAATCATGCTTGGGCAGATTCTGTATTTGATACACTGACAGAAGATCAAAGAATTGCTCAATTATTTATGGTTGCGGCCTACTCAAATAAAGGAGTTACTCACGAAGCCTACATTGATAATCTTATTCTAACATATAACTTAGGAGGATTAATTTTTATGCAAGGAACTCCAGAAAAGGAAATTGAACTTACGAATAGATATCAATCCAAAGCAAAAACTCCATTAATGATTGCGATTGACGGAGAATGGGGATTGCCAATGCGATTGAAAAATACATTTAAGTTCCCTAAACAAATGACTTTGGGTGCTATTCAGTATGATTCCTTGATTTATGACATGGGAAAAGAAATGGCACTTCATTGCAAACGAATGGGGATTCACGTGAACTTTGCTCCAGTTATTGATGTAAATAACAATCGAAAAAATCCAGTAATAAACTACCGTTCTTTTGGAGAACAAAGAGAAAATGTAACCAGAAAAGGAATTGCATACATGAAAGGAATGCAAGACAATGGTGTATTGGCTTGTGCAAAACATTTTCCTGGTCATGGTGATACCGATAAAGATTCGCACAAAGCTTTACCCATTATTAATCACGGAATAGAAAGGTTAGATTCTATTGAGTTTTATCCTTTCAAACAATTGATAAAAGAAGGAATCGGAAGTATGATGGTTGCACATCTTTTCATTCCAGCATTGGATAGTACACCAAACAGAGCTACTACCCTATCCAAATATGTTGTAACCGATTTACTTCAAAAACAAATGGGATTTGAAGGGCTTATTTTTACTGATGCACTGAACATGAAAGGAGTTAGTTCTTTTTACAAACCTGGTGTAGTTGATGTAAAAGCATTAATCGCAGGAAATGATGTTCTTTTGTTTTCTGAAGATGTACCCACAGCAATTACTGAAATTAAAAAAGCAATAATTGTAGGAGAAATAACCAAAGAAGAAGTGTACAAAAGAGTAAAGAAAATTCTTTATGCAAAAGAATGGATGAAAATTAGTCAGGCTAAAATTGGCATTAAGAACTTAGCTAAAGATTTGAATCCAGCAAGTTCTGACTTAACAAACCGATTATTATTTGAAAACGCATTAACACTAATCAAAAACGACAAAAACTTATTGCCATTAAGAAGATTAGATACATGTAAAATTGCATCTGTAGTTATTGGAATAGAGAAAAATAATGAATTTCAGAAAGGATTGAGTCGATATACAAAAGTGAAACATTTCTCTTTATCCAAGAAAGCATCTAAAGAACAATTAAATAAACTATTAAAATCATTAAAACCTTACAACAAAGTAATTGTGAGTGTGCATGATACAAAAATGAGTGGTAGTTATGGGGTATATAAAAATGACATTGCGATCATAAAAGTTATTGCAAAAAAGCACGAAGTAATTCTTAATTATCCTACGAATGCCTATGCTCTAGCAAAACTAGATAAAGCAATAAACATTGAAGCAATTATCGTTTCTTACGAAGAAAACAAATATACAAATGACTTAGTTGGGCAATTGATATTTGGAGGTATTGGAGCAAAAGGAAAACTTCCTGTTACTGGTTCTCCTTATTTTAAAGTAGGAACAGGTATAGAAACAACTCCAATTAGATTAAAATATACGATTCCTGAAGAAGTAGGAATAGCAAGTTCAAAACTAGGAGGGATAGGTTGGATTGCAAGAGAAAGCATAAAAGACGGAGCTTTTCCAGGTTGCCAAATATTGGTTGCAAAAGAGGGTAAAATTATCTATAACGAAAACTTTGGTCATTACACTTACGGGAAGAAAATAGCTGTAAAAGATGAAACTTTATACGATCTTGCCTCAATCACAAAGGTTGCGGTAACGACTGCAATAATTATGAAAATGTTGGATAATAAGGAAATAGACATTGATAAGACTTTGGGAGATTATTTACCTGAGTATGTAAATGGCACACCCTATTCTAATGTTGTTTTAAAAGAAATGCTTACCCACCAAGCAAGATTTAAACCTTGGATTCCTTTTTATACAGCTACCATGTCCGAAGGAAAGCTTAATGAACGAATCTATTCTACTAAAAAAACATCATTTTACAACTCACAAGTTGCTAATGATA
>CAJJDF010000020.1 GCA_905182785.1 uncultured Flavobacteriales bacterium | reverse complement strand
GCTAAAGAGCTTGCATTTGGTTTGAAAGAAAAATATACCTCATTCATCAATGAATTATTTTCTAACGAAGATTTAAAATTAAAAGCACAAGAAACAATTGGGTTACATTTCGCTAAAATCAACAATCTTGATTTACATATTTAAATGAAATATAAACAATGAGAGACTAAAAACTACGAGATAATTAATTATTAATTAATAACCAATAAATAGTATTCTAATTAGTCTTCGTTTTCTTCGGGGTTAAAATTGGATTTCTTTTTGATGAGTTTGTAATAAATAAATCCAAATAGTAAGAAGCAAGTTATTTTTAATAAGCTAGAAAATAAGAATGCTAGCCAAATATTCATTGATTCTTCATCAATTCCAATAAATCTTCCCAAAACAGAAGAAACTATAAAAGAAACAATCAATACTATTGAAAACTCTAATAACCAGGGATGTTTTTGGTGTATTCCTTTGTAAATCATTTCGATAAAATATTATTGGTTTTAATCCACTTAAATTTAATCATTACACCAATCCAAACACCCATAAAAACAGAAAGAATAATCTTTCTTTTTATATCTCCAGAATCGAAATTAAAACCATATTCAAATAAATCCATTAACACTAAAACCACAAAATATATAACCATAAAAATGAAGGAGACTAAAAGAAGCTTATACTTTTTCATGAATATAAATTGTTTATTATCAGTTAATATACAAAAAAAAAGAATACTTCGTTTCTCTTTTGCTAAATTTCTGTACTTTTAAAAATACCTATCAACACTATTTTATCAATGAAGACCCTAATCAAAAATATAAAACAATTAACTGGAATTCAAGAATCTAATTCCAAACTCAAATTGTCGGGTAAAGAAATGGGGATCCTGAACACCCTAGACAATGCTTTTCTTGTGATAGAAAATGACACCATTCATTCTTTTGGGAAAATGGAAGAAATTCTAGAAATTACAGTTGATAAAACTATAGATGCAGCCGGGAAAATTGTAATGCCAACTTGGTGTGATTCTCACACTCACCTAGTATTTGCAGGAACAAGAGAGACTGAGTTTGTAGATAGGATAAATGGATTGACTTACGAAGAAGTGGCCGCAAGAGGTGGTGGAATTATAAACTCTGCTAAGAGATTGCAACACGCTACCGAAGAAGAGTTATACCAAGAAGCTTGGACAAGACTAAACGAGATAAAAAGCATGGGAACTGGAGCTTTAGAAATAAAAAGTGGCTACGGGCTTTCGTTTGATGCTGAGCTTAAAATCTTGAGAGTAATAAAACGATTAAAAGCAGAATCCGATTTAACCATAAAAGCTACATTTCTTGGCGCTCATGCAGTTCCACCAGAATTTAAAGGGAATAAAGACGACTATTTGGATATGCTTATCAATGAAGTATTACCCGTAATTCACGAAGAAAAACTAGCCGATTACATTGATATATTTTGTGAAACCAACTACTTTACTGTGGCAGACGCAGAAAGAATCATGGAAGCTGGAGCCAAATACAATTTAATTCCAAAAATTCATGTAAATCAGTTTACTAGCATTGGAGGGATTCAAGCTGGAATAAAACACAAAGCACTTTCGTTAGATCATCTTGAAATAATGACAGACAAAGACATTGCAGATTTACACAACTCGGATACCATGCCAACTGCTTTACCTTCTTGTAGTTTTTTCTTGAAAATCCCTTATGCTCCAGTCCGTAAAATGATTGATCAAGGATTGGCAATTGCTTTGGCAACAGATTATAATCCTGGCTCTACTCCTTCTGGGAAAATTCCTTTTGTAATTTCGTTAGCTTGTATTTATCAAGGATTAACGCCTGAGGAAGCAATTAATGCTGTAACAATGAATTCTGCTTATGCAATGGGAATTAGTGATTCTCATGGCTCTATAACTGTGGGTAAAAAGGCAAACCTTATTATTACCAAAGAAATATCAAGCTATAATTTTATTCCTTATTCTTTTGGAGGAAACCACATTGACCAAGTAATACTTGGTGGAAAATAAATCTTTTTCATGTACAGAAAATTAACTTACCTCAAACACAACTATGAATTGGAGTTGGTTCAAATTGAAGAATTTGACAACAAAGATCAATTAACGTATATCAAAGAAATAAATCGCGAAGGCACAATCGAAACTCGATTTATTTTTGATAAAAACAATAATGTTACCCAAGAAGAAAACTTTGTAGACGGAGTACTGAGTGATAAATCGGAATACCTTTTTAACAAAGAAGGCTCTTTATTATCTCATAAACTTATTATTGAAAACGAAGTAATTGAGGAAACTAACAAAAAATACACAGACGACACTATTTCTGAAGTGATGTTCCAAAATGGGGACGAAGCACAGAAAACAGTAACCGAATATAAAGAAGGAGAGTCAACTGCAATGATTTACGAATTTGGAGAATTTGCTGAGAAGAAAGTATCAAAAGAATCTCAGAAATTTACCAATAGCATTGTTTACAGCCCTGATAATTCTATTATTTATTATGAAAACTATTCCTATAATGAAAGTGATCAAATAACTAAACACGAAATTCTTAACCCAAACAAAGAACTTATTTCGGTAGAGAATTACAAATACGACAAAGAAAATTTAAGTGAAATTTCATTTTCGAGTGACGAAGAAAGTAATTGCCAGAGGTACTTTAGAGATAAAAAAAACAATGTTGTAAAATTTGAAATTACTGATGATAATGGAAGAATTGTTCATTTTACCAATTCAATATTTGATGATAAAAATAGAGAAATAGAAAAAGTCGTTTTTTCTGATGGAACAGATAATCTATTTGAAATAAAGTACGAGAAGATAAGTTAAGCCAATTTCACAAACACTCTTATTTTTGGATTTAGACGAATAAACCTCTCTGAATTAAACCTTTTTGGAAAGAAATATAGAGGTAAATATTGTTGTAAAAAATCAAATTAGCCATTTTATTATTATATTAATGATTCAAAACAAACACTATGAAAATTAAACAAATAAGCACCCTTTTTATTGTTCTATTTCTTACGCTAACCAATTGTAAAAAAGAAGATGAGAATATATCAGAACCAGACCCTAACGCTACAATTAGCGAAGTGAGATTTTACACTAACAAAGGCGATTTTGTAGTAGAACTGGAAGATAAATTAGCTCCAATAACATCTAGTAATTTTTTGAAATTAGTAAACGAAAAATTTTATGATGGAATCATATTTCATAGAGTATTACAAAATTTCATTATTCAAGGAGGAGATCCTACAGGAACTGGAAGTGGTGGCCCTGGCTATTCTATTCAAGACGAATTTCATGAAGATCTTAGTAACATAGAAAAGACTATTTCTATGGCTAACAGTGGCCCAAATACTGGTGGAAGTCAATTTTTCTTTAACATGAAGGACAATACATTTTTAGATTATAACGAATCTCCATCAACATCTAAACATGCTGTTTTTGGGAAAGTAATCTCTGGATATAGCATAGTACAGACAATTTCTAATGTTTCAGTAAACTCTCAAGATCGACCTATTACTGATGTCGTGATTGATAGCATTAGAAAGATAAATTAACACTCATTAATAGAGCTACTAATCTTTTTTATAAAGGTGTGAAAATAACTTACGCCAATTTCACAAACTCATCCCAAACAGGATCTTTTGGAGGATTAGCAGTAATCACTACGGGTTCCTTTTTTACTGGATGTAAAAATTCTATTCCTCTTGCGTGTAAATGAATAGAACCGTCTGGATTAGACCTTTTTGCACCATACTTCAAATCTCCTTTTATGATACAGCCAATAAAACTAAGCTGAGTTCTTATTTGATGATGACGCCCTGTTTTTGGATCTATTTCAAGTAAATAATACTTATTTGTCTTTCCTTTTAGTGTGTAAGCCAAAACAGATTCTTTAGAATCTTTACCTGCACTATTTATAGAAGCGTATGATTTATTTTGCTTTGTATTTCTTTTTAAGAAATGAGTTAACGTATCGCTCATGTTTGGCGGTTCGTTTTCTACCACAGCCCAATATGTTTTGTTAATCTCTTTATCTTGAAACATCTTGTTCAATCGAGTAAGCGCTTTGGTTGTTCTTGCAAAAATCACAATTCCCGAAGTAGGCCTATCAATCCTATGTGTTACACCCAAATACACATCTCCTGGCTTGTTGTACTTTTCTTTGATGTACTCTTTCACCATATCCGACAAAGGCTTGTCGCCTGTTTTATCACCTTGTACCAAATCGCCTGAGCGTTTGTTTACTGCAATAATATGATTGTCTTCGTATACAATATCTAGTTTCATTTCATCAATTTTATTATCAATATCTCAAGCGCCACAAAAATTAATGCCAATAGAATAAATAGTTTCCACCACTTGGTTTCTTTTTTATACAATTGAGCAGAATTAGAATTTGCAATAGAATTAGTTGAAGCATCAATAACTGAAGTGGATGAATTTCCTACTAATGATTTTAATTCGGCAATAGAATAAGATTTAAAATAAGACTCTAATCTGTCGTAGTTTAAACCAAAACAACCTATTGTCTTTCCTTCGTTTTCAATCGTGTAATTACCTGATTCCCTAACTTCTTGGGACAAAAACAGTTTTAGCTCTCCTCTATTCCTTTGCGTTTCGGGAATGAAATCAATTCCTTTTTTTTCATTCTTGATTCTAAAAGATTCAGAATTGTAGTTTTTATCTTTTAGTAAAATTGTTTCGTTAGAAATTAACTGTGACAACATTTGTTTGCTCCCACTATTTTCTACTATTCTTAATAAGGAAGTCACAAAAACAGAATGACTGGTAAGGTTACTAAACTCTTTATCCAAAGGAACAGTAAACAAATAAAGCGAACCATTTTTGTAATTGAACTTGGATAAAAAATCATTCCCAGATTGAAGTTTCATTAGTTTCTCTACTCTTGATCTCGAAGAAACTGATAATTGATAAGAATTAGAAACGACAGGTAAATCTATGTTTTTAGGGATTTTTTCAAATACATCCCTAAACATTGGATGTTGAAAATCAAGAAAATTCACTTTCGTATCTGTTGTATCTTTCCTCATGAATCTTCCTGCTTCCAAAGCCAGTAAAAACTCATTGGCAGAATTTAGATTCAATTTTACTCCAGGGAAATAAACTACAGTTCCTCCTGCCTCCGTATATTTCATTAATTCCGAAACTAAACCAGAAGACAACTCATTCAACCCATTTAAAATAATAACATTACTCGTCCCAAAATCTGAATAATCAATTGAGCCCGAACTCGAGTTTTTTACTTTGAAATAATCGTCATTTTTAAATAATTGATTAATATTCCCACTTGTATTATTCAAGTAAGTTGAGTTTTCGTTTATCACCAAAACCTTTGCTGTTTCAGCTAGTAAATAAGAAAAATAAAAGGCATCATCAAACGTAGAAACAGGGTTTGGATATTCCGAAATCAACAACTTTGCATTTACAATTCCTGGTGAATTTATAGAGTAATTTAATTTTATTTCTGAAGAAGAATTTGCCAAAATATCCTGATTCATAAATCCTTCGGAAGCTCCATTAAGAAACAACTCAACTTTTACCTGAATGTCATCTTCTGAATTATTAATGATTTTTGCCGATAAATTTTCCTTTTTCTTCACCACACGAATGGGAGAATCAAACCAAACAGAATCTATAAAAACATTTCCTGTGAGCTCTGGACTCAAATGAACAAAATTTGTAATGAGAGTAGAGTCTTGCTTTAAACTCTCTAGGTTTGAAGTCGATTTTTGAAAATCTGAAATGTAATATCCAAACTTATTTTGGCTTCCTTCTTTGTTCAAGAAATCAAGTTGTTTCTGTTCTACCTGTGTTAATTTTCGAGTAACTGAACTAGTTGTTACTTCTTGCACCAAATCAATAAACTCTTGTCGAGTAACAAATCTCTGGTGTTTCAATTCAAAATCATTGGTTATCAACTGAAATTTATCACTTTGATTGTACAAGTTTGCAACATTCTCTGCTTGTTCTTTCGCTTTGTCTAACAAAGTAAATTCCTGAGCAACATTATTCATACTGAAAGAATTGTCAAAATAAACGGACACCAGTTTTTCTCCCTGTGAAGAACCGATCTCATTTTTCTTAAAATACGGTTGAGCAAAAGCAAAAACCAAAGCTGCAATTGCTAAAATTCTGGCAAGAAGAATTAATAAATGTTTTAGGTTTGATTTCTTTGAAGTTTCCATCTCTACTTCTTTAAGAAGTTTTAAATCAGAGAAATAAACTTTTTTAAATCGCTTAAAATTAAACAAATGAATAATTATTGGAATTGAAATTGCCAATAATGCCCATAAAAATTGTGGATATAAAAAGTTCATAGGTCAAATATATTTTAATTTTTAATTAGTTTGGATTTGTAGAGCAATTATTTGAGCTTCGAGACATTTTTCTTTCAGAAAAAATTAATGCCGAAGATTTGCTGATACAAAACAATTATTCATCTGTCATGCTGAATTTATTTTATCTTTACTCCATGACAAGAAACCAAGCCTTTGCCCTACTCCATTTATGTGTTATCCTTTGGGGGTTCACAGCTATTTTTGGTAAGTTAATTTCTTACGATTCTGTATCGTTAGTTTGGTGGAGATTAGTTGTGGTCAATATAAGTTTGTTGATATTTATGTTTTTAGCAAGAAAAAAACTGATTCTAAACAAATCTGTATTTTTGCAATTAGCTGGAGTTGGAGCCATAGTTGGGATTCATTGGTTGTGTTTTTTTGGAGGAATAAAAGTGGCAAATATTTCTATCACCATGATTTCTTTTTCATCCGGAACGTTCTTTACTGCATTAATTGAACCAATTGTTTACAAACGAAAACTAAACTGGAACGAAATAATTATTGGTGTATTAATTATGCTCATCATCAGTATTATTGGAATATCAGAATTTGAAAACTCAGAAAACCCTATAGCTGGAATTTTATTGGGAACTATGGCTGCTTTTACTTCTGCTTTATTTTCTACTTTCAATGGAAAGCTAATTCTAAAATCCAATGCATTTACAATCTCTTTAATGGAGTTAATCTTTGCATTTGTTTTAGTTTCTATCGGTTTATTTGTGTTTTTTCCTGTTCCAGAGAACCTCCTAACGCCTTCTTCCATTGATATTTGGTACCTGCTATTGTTAGGAGTAGCTTGTACAGCTTTCCCCTTTATTGCTAGTGTAGAAGTCATGAAAAAATTGAGTCCATTCTCCGTAAACTTAGCCGTAAATCTAGAAGTTGTGTATGCAATCATTTTGGGTTATTTTATCTTCGGAGAAAATGAACAAATGACCCCTACATTCTATATTTGTTCGGCTATGATTTTTCTACTTATTATTTTCAATGAGATTTTGAAAAGAAAGAGGAAGAAAAAATTAATAACTGGTTAGGACTCACTTTTATCTGAGTGGTGATTTACCTCCAGTTAGATACCCAAATCAGCAACTGATTAAAACACGAAAATACATTTCTTGTTAATTATTATTTTTGATTACTAGGATGTTACCTCATATTTTTTGTAAATTACGGATATCCCCAAGTTATGAGCAATAAATAAATCTCTGAAAAACGGTAAAAGGTCACTCACCTACTGAGTTTAAATTAAAATTACCAAGAAGTAAGAAAAGAAAATTATTGTGATTAACGAGAGAAATCTCGAACACTCCTTAACTCAAAGTAGAGATTATTAAATAATTAAAACAATGAAAAATAACATTTTAAAACTATCAATTTCAATAGCGATTTTAGGAATAAGTCTTTGGGCTTGCAAAAAAGAAGAGGTTACAAAACACACACCTACAAATTTAATCCCAAGAAGTGAACTTACGAGTCTAAGAATGACAGACCAAATTGGTTATGCTCATAATAAAGCTTGTGAATTTATAATTGAAAACTTCAATACAAACACTATAATAAGTCGCGAGAACAATAATGACATTGAATTATTCCTCAGAAATGAAATGACCTCAAACTTGACTAATTCAATAGAAAATACTGTATTAGAAAATCAAAACTATACAAATAATCTTATAATTAATGATTTAAACAATGCTATGGAAATCATTTCATTCAATCAGAACACCAATGTTTTAAAACAAAATTTAACAAATAAGCTAAATAATTCTTTTGATAAATTATCCGATTATATAATTACTACACACGAACAAAATTTTATTTCAGAGCTTGAAAGTATATTTGCCAATACTTCAAATAATACGACTATTGAATCATTAAAAAATCAGATACAAGCATTAAAATCACAATGGATTTCAAAATATCCAAGTGACAATGATTTAAGTTTAAATGATGGAGTTATAAGTGGTCTATCAATAGCTATTGCTGAGAACTCTTTAAATCTTTGGAGTGAAGAATTAACTGATCACGATTTAGATGAAGACTATATTGGAACTGTAGCAAATATTGTTGTTGGAGATATTATTGGTGCTGTTGAAGGAATATATGGTTCGATTATTGGGGGCCTTGCAACAGGTAATTTGGATAACGTAAACTGGACAAATGCTGCGATTGGAGCAGGAATGGGAGCAATCAGTGCTTCTGCAAGTGGTGGTATGGGATTAGTTTGTAAATTACTGAAATTATGGTGGTAACATTTATAGTCTTAAATATTTTTTATCTAATTACATTATTAATTAGTAAAACTAGATTATATCAAGTTTTAAGATATGGCTATATAATATTCTATATCTTCTTTAGAAATATATTAGAAATTGAAAATATTTATATAACAGAAATAGTGCTTTTTACTTGCTACATAATGATAATAAGCAAACTAAAACACAAAGTCAAAAGGTGAAAATAAAACTTATTAGTGTAAAAAGATAAAGCTCATAACAAGATATAAAAAACATGGGGCGTTTGTATTATATTCAAACGCCCTTTTTTTTATTTACAAAGTCCGCCAAATATAAATATTTGGCATTTAGATGAAAAAATAAAAGCAAAATATTTATATTTAGCTAAGTAATAAACCGAAACGAAAGTGCTTATCACCTGCCCTACGATTTCTTATACTTAACGTTGAAAAATCTCTAACAAACAATCCTATCGAAATAATTAAAGACTAAACCAACTTATTCTTAACCAAATACTCTGCAATTTGCACAGCATTGGTTGCAGCTCCTTTTCTCAAATTATCTGCTACCACCCACATATTTAGTCCGTTTTCGATTGAAAAATCTCTACGAACTCTTCCTACAAATACGTCATTTTTTCCTTCGCTATATTTAGGCATTGGGTAAATATTCATGTCGGGATTATCTTGTAACACAACTCCTGGAGTATCGGCAAGCATTTTACGTACTGTAGAAATATCAAACGGTTTGTTACACTCTACATTCAAGGCTTCTGAATGTCCTCCAACTACAGGAACTCTAACAACTGTAGCCGTTATCCCAATAGTGTCATCATTAAATATCTTGTGAGTTTCATCCACTAATTTTTGTTCTTCGGTTGTATAGCCGTCTTCCCGAAAATCTCCTCCATGAGGCAAACAGTTTTTATCTATTGGATAAGGATAAGCCATCTCTCCCTTTTCGTTATTTCTTTCGTTTTCCATTTGGCGAACAGCTTTTACTCCAGTTCCAGTAATGGATTGATACGTAGAAATAACCAATCTTTTTATTCCGTAATTCTTTTGAATTTCTGATAAAGCAAGCACCATTTGTATGGTAGAACAATTTGGGTTTGCAATAATTTTATCGCTAGCTGTTAATTCGTTAGCATTAATTTCCGGTACAATTAATTTCTTATCTGCATCCATTCTAAAAGCCGAAGAATTATCGATTACTGTAGTTCCAGCATCTGCAAATTGTTGTGCAAAAGCTCTTGAAATATCTCCTCCAGCAGAAAAAATTGCTATATGAGGTTTTCTTGAAATAGCTTCTTCCATTGAGATAATCGCATGTTTACTTCCTCCAAATTCTATTTCGTTTCCAATAGATTTTTCTGAAGCAACCAATAATAAATTAGTAATTGGAAAAGAGTTTTCCGCAAGTACTTTCAATATTTGAGTTCCTACCATTCCGGTAGCTCCAACAACAGCTATATTCATTTTACGATTATTTAATTAATAATTACAGTTTTGAGTCCTACAAAAATATTATATTTATAGCAGATACAATCCTTTTTAATGAAATCATTTTTAATAACAATACTCCTTTGCTTTTCTGCTTTTATAGGAATTTCTCAGTTTACCGATAATTTCTCAGACGGGAATTTCACGTCCAGCCCAACTTGGAGTGGAAACACAACTGATTTTACTGTAACTACAAACGAGTTACAATTAAATGCTCCTTCAGTTTCTAGCAACAAGTTTTTAAGTAACAATTCGCAAGCCATCAACAATGCAACCTGGGAATTTAAAGTGAGAATGGGATTCAGTCCTTCCTCATCCAATTATTCCAGAGTTTATTTGGTCTCCAATTCTGCTAATCTTTCTGGACCACTCAATGGCTATTTTATAAAAATTGGAGGAACAGATGATGAAGTGTCTTTGTATTCACAATCTGGAACTAGCGAAACAGAAATTATTGACGGAAGAAATGGGACTGTGGCAGCATCAAGTTTTGATATAAATGTGAGAGTTACCCGTTCGGCTTCTGGAGCTTGGCAATTGTTTTCTGATACGAATACAGCAAGTTCTACTTTTATTTCTGAAGGGACTGTTACCGATAATTCTCACTTACAAAGTTTGTTTTTTGGTGTGAGGTGTAATTTTACTTCTACTCGTTCTACTTTGTTCTTTTTTGATGATTTTGTTGTTACAGGTAATGCTTTTGTGGATACTGTTAAACCTATATTAGATACAGTTATTGCATTATCTAGTACACAAATAGAACTTACTTTTGATGAACCTATTGATATAACTACTGCTCAAACTATAGCAAATTACACAGCAAATAATGGAATAGGAAATCCTTCCCTTGCCATAAGAAGCTCTGTGGATTTGAGTAAAGTAATTTTGACTTTTACAAGTCCTTTTTCTACAGGAACTGTTCATCAATTAACTGTAAATAATGTGAACGACATTGCTGGAAATACAATGAATTCGCAAACGAAACCGTTTTTGTTTTTCATTCCTTCTTTAGCAGTTTACAGAGATGTTGTAATGAATGAAATATTTGCCGATCCTTCGCCAATTATAGGATTACCAGATGGAGAATTTGTAGAAATTTACAATACATCTACCACCAAAATATTTGATTTAGCAAATTGGCAAATTACTGACGGAAGCTCTACCTCTAATTTTCCGAGCCATACTTTAATGCCCGATTCTTATGTTATTTTGTATTCCAGTTCAACCTCAGGAGATTTTTCTGTTTACTCTAATAAAATGGCGTTAACCTCTTTCCCTAGTTTAAATAACAGTGGCGAAACCTTAGAATTATTGGATAATACAGGAAATACAATTGACAAAGTTGAATATGACGTATCCCTGTATCAAAATACCACCAAAGATGATGGAGGCTGGAGTTTGGAGCAAATCAATCCTTTTTTACCTTGTTTTAATACGCAGAACTGGAAAGCTTCTACAAATACAAATGGAGGAACTCCTGGAGCTGTAAATTCTATTCATGCAATTACTACAGACAATGTACCTCCTTCTTTAATTTCATCTTATGCCATTGCTAACAATCAAATAGAAATCACTTTTAGCGAACCGATTGACACAACTCTTTTCTTTTCGTCTACTACAATTTCTAACGGAAGAACAATTACTTCTTATTCTTCTTTGAACACTTTTGGCACTCAATTATTACTAACTATTTCACCTGTTTTGGATACTGGAAAACAATACACAATCAAGATTGATTCATTAATGGATTGTTCTGGAAATACAGTAGAAATATCTTCGGAAGTATATTTGGCAAACTTGCCTGTGGCTGGCGCAATTATATTGAACGAAATCTTATTCGACCCTTTTACTGGAGACGAAGATTTTGTTGAATTATACAACAACTCAGGTTTATATTTGAATCTAAAAGACTGGAGTTTGGCCAATGATAACGAAGGAATACCCGATAACATAAAAACAATTGAAGCTAATTACATTATTAAGCCAAAAGATTATGTTGTGATTACCAAAAACTATAGTTTGGTTAGTTCTAGGTACAAAACTCATTCTCCTACGAAGTTTATAGAACTAGAAATACTGCCAACTTATTCCAATGAGGATGGAACGGCTTATATTTTAACACCCAGTTTCACTGTTTCGGACCAGTTTTATTACGAAGACGACTATCATTTTGCTTTACTAAGAAGCACAGATGGAGTTTCTCTTGAACGATTGGATTTTGATAGAGAAACAAACGAAAAATCAAATTGGCACTCAGCTGCAACCGAAGTTGGTTATGCAACTCCAGGAGTAAGAAACTCGCAATTTAATCCAGCAATTTTAACTCAAGAAACTATTGAGGTTTCACCTAAATTATTCTCCCCAGACAATGATGGTTTTGAAGATATTCTTACTCTATCCTATTCGCTAGAAGAATCTGGTTTTGTAGGAAATGTAACTATTTATGATGCGAAAGGAAGGTTAATTAAAACACTCATTCAAAATCAATTATTGGCAAAAACTGGTGCTTTCACTTGGGATGGAACCAATAATAATTTCACCAAAGCAAGAATGGGCGCTTACATTATTCTTTTCGAGTTTTATGATTTGGAAGGCAATGTGAGAACAGTTAAGAAATCTTGTGCTGTTGGGCATAAATTGTAAGATTCCTACCTCAATAAATTTACATTTCCGTATAACTCCTTACTCAATCCTGAGGGATCTTTGTAAAGAATTCTGTAGACATAAACTTCTTGTTTCAGAATTTTACCGTTTGGTCCTTTTCCATCCCAACCTTGTTTTGGGTCGGTAGTTTTAAAAATAAGTTCTCCCCATCTATTAAATATCATTAATTTATAATCAATAAAACTGGCTACACTGGGCAAAAACACTTCGTTTTTTCCATCATCATTAGGAGTAAATGAATTGGGAACATATATTTCTGGTTTTACATAAACTTCAACTGTTAGCGTATCAAAACATCCGAAAACATTCTCTATAATAAGTGTTGGGTAATAATACCCTTCCTTTTTATACACTATTGTTTCTTTTGTGAAAGGGGAATAGATACCTCCTTCATCATCAGAAAACAAAGATGTAACTAGGTCTAACGTTCTATTTTCAAACGTAATTGTAGGTTCGTAAGTTGGCACGATAAGATTATCAACTTTTAATTTTGCCTTTGGTTTTGGGTAAAGACGAACGTTTAAAAAAGAAGTATCTGCACATACCGGATTAAATGGGTCTACAATTAACATCACTCGATAAACTCCAGTATCAGAATAAGTATAACTGGGAGAAAGGGCTAAAGATGTATCTGCCAAAGTTGTTGGGTCACCAAAATTCCAAAAATAAGTAGTAGCATTGATACTTTGATTTGTAAAAGTCACATTGAAGCTATTACAGATAGTTCCTGGATCAAAAATAGAAGCAATGGATTTTTGACAGTTTAATATATTAAATTGAAAATCTCGAATTGTTTCACTTATGAAAATACCATTCCTATATTCTTTTACTTTCACTCCTACAACATATTTTCCAATACCAGTGGCAACACCTGTCAATTGTCCAGTAACAGAATTGATTGCTAACAAAGGAGCCGCAGTTATTTGATTTGATATACTATATCCTGCCGCCCAATTTACAGTAGAAAATGGAGGGGGAGAAGGATTAGGTGCTGGATTAGTACTGGTCCCTCCTGTGTAAGGAGTTACAAATTCATAAACCAAGGAATCTCCATCTAAGTCTGTAGCAGAATAGTCAAAATTAATTGAATCATTGATACACAAAAATACTGGAGGAAAATTATTGAAAGAAGGGCTGCTGTTACAAGCTGCATCATTTGCTGGGATGAAAGAATAATAAGTATTTCCAGCACCTGGCCCAATAATATTTACAATTGCAGGGTCTCTGCAACATCTCTGGTAGACTATATCATATCCACTAGCAGAAGGCAATAATGTTGTTGTATCTATATAAATTGTTTGTTTTAAACAGAGTCCTGGAGGAACTACAAGACAACTCGAAATTGTATTGATAGGAATGTTGCTTTCGCCAGGAAATTGGACATTAAGTGTTCTAATTAAAGCTCCAGTAGTATGATTGAAAATTCCAACTTTTGCTTGAGCATCAAATTGAGTGGCAGAAGATTGACAATCTCTGTATACTTTAAGAGTAATTTCATACGAATTACCTCCCAAACATCTGTAGCTCATCTCTCCCCCTACCAGGTGAGCACCTCGAAGTGAGTTAAAAGAAAAGCACACTAATACTAATGCAATTAAATAAGAATTATATGTGTTAAAAAATTTCAAAACTAATTACTTACGACTTTATAGTTATTACGAAACGACAACATAATTAGTTGGCATTACCAATTTACAAAATTATATTATAAATAGTATCTAAATTATTTAAAGGTAAGAATGGCAGTTAAATAGAAAAGCTTGAGAGATTACTTAGTTACAACAACTAAATACTTACTTACGCTCCAAAATTTGTCTCCATCCAAAATTTTGATTTTTTCAACTTTTCCTTCCCCTACCAATTCATAAGAACCTGCTGGGTGAATTGTAATTATTTCTACTTTATTCACTCCCATTGGAATTTCTGTAAGCTCAGTAGTATTTACTTTTGTAAAATAATCTTTGTTAAAATCATCTTTTAAGGTCTTTGTTTTTCCAATACCAATAAAACCTCCTTCAGCTGTGATTACATTGTTTGATATTAATTCTTTTTTAGAACCAAAAGTATAATAAGCAGTGTGTAATAAATTATCTTGATTTTCTATGGTTTCGTTTTTGTCAGCAATTACTTCAATGTTATTTTCGTAAGCAGCCATCAGTTCATCAAATGCAACACCCATGTCGCTTAATTCACTTTTCATTCCAAGAATTTTCACTTCTCTTTCCTCTGCTTTTGCCGATAACGTTCTTATCACTTTTTCCAAATTATCCATCTGAATACTAGAATTAGATAGCTTTAATTTCATACTTGCAATTTTCTTTTTGTTATCTGCCAACAAAGCTCCTAATTGCTGTAAATCTTCTTTTATTTGTTCTGGTGTTTGAACAATTCCATCTCCGCTTTTTGGTAACAAAACCGTATTTTCTTTTTTTCTTATTTGATCCAAGTTACTTTGTACATCCAATATAAACTGAGAATACTCAGTAATTAAAACGTCTTTTTCTGAAATCTGCTCATTCTGAATTTTTAAATCTTCATTCTCTTGTTTCATTGTTTCAAGCTGAGCTTGTAATTCAGAATCGTTTCCACAAGAAGTAATAAAAAGTATAGCGGTAAATAAATAGAGTAGCTTTTTCATAATCATTTGGGGTTTTATTGATAAATAAAAATTATTGTTTGAGTTGGTTTTCATTTCTAAACTAAAAAAACAACTAAATAGTATAGTAACACCAGAGTATTACTTCTGCTTTTGTAAAGGATTACTTGAAATTTCTTTGTGCATCTTTCTGTTTTTATAAATATCTACTGCCAAATATAAAGCGTTTCTAAAAGAAGACTCTGAAGCTTGATTTTTTCCTGCAATATCAAAACCTGTACCATGATCTGGTGATGTTCTTACAATTGGTAATCCTGCAGTAAAGTTTACTCCGTTTCCAAAAGATAGACTTTTAAAGGGTACTAAACCTTGGTCGTGATACATTGCTAATACTCCATCAAATTGGTTGTAAACAGAACTTCCAAAAAACCCGTCAGCAGAATAAGGTCCAAAAGCCATCACTCCTTTTCCTTTTGCATCTGCTATTGCTGGAGAAATAATATCTTTTTCTTCGTCTCCTATTACTCCATTATCACCAGCATGAGGATTCAATCCCAAGACTGCAATTTTTGGTCTAGTGATTCCAAAATCTTTTATTAAACTGTCGTTCAATTGGACTAACGAGTTTACAATTTTTTCTTTCGTTAAGTTTTTAGCAACATCTTTAAGAGGAATATGCCCAGAAACAACTGCCACTCTCAAATTATCTGCAACCATTAGCATTAATGCATTATCTACATTAGATAATTTTGCCAAAAACTCTGTATGTCCAGGAAAATTGAACTCGCTACTTTGCACATTGTGCTTATTAATTGGAGCTGTTACCAACACATCAATTTTTGAAGCTGCCAAATCATCTGTTGCTGCTTTCAATGATTTTATTGCATACTCCCCTCCTTCTGGTGTTTCTACTCCTATATTTAATTCTGGATCATTATCCCAACATTTTTTTATATATAATGTTTTGGATTTTGCCTCCATACCTTCTTCAAGGTTGGTGTGAGCTAAAGCAGGCAAATCCAAAGATTTTCTGTGAGCAGACAATAAAGCAGCAGAACTATAAATCACTGGAGTTACAAAATCAAGCATTCTATTGTCTGAAAAAGTTTTAAGAATTACTTCTGGACCAATTCCATTGATGTCTCCAATGGAAATACCTACTCTTATCGTCTTGTTTTTTTGTGAATTACTCATATTTTTGTTTAAAATCGTTTTTTATCCCACAATAAACCAAAAGGTTTAATAATTTTGTACTCTCAAAGGTAAAATATTTTTACCTAAATGAAATTAATATACAGAAAATGAATATCACGAAAGAACAAGTTTTAGATGCTCTAAAAAATGTGATTGAACCAGATTTAAAAAAAGACATTGTAAGTCTTGGTTTAGTATCAGGAATAGAGATAAAAGAAATGGAAATTTCTTTTAAATTAAGAATTAGCAATCCAGCTTTACACAATAAAAAAAGAATGGAACAAGCCTGCGAATTTAATCTTGAAAGATTTATTAGCAGTGATGTAGAGGCAGATATTGAGATTTCAGGAATTGGATCAGAAGAAACAGACCCAAACCTGAGAAAAATATTACCTGGAGTAAAAAATATTATTGCAGTAGCTTCTGGAAAAGGAGGAGTAGGAAAATCTACAGTTACAGCAAACCTTGCTGTTAGTTTAGCAAAAAAAGGATACAAGGTAGGATTAGTAGATGCCGATATTTATGGTCCCTCTATGCCACTAATGCTTGATTGTGCTTTTGAAAAACCAACTATGGTGGAAGTAGATGGGAAAAACTACATTGCACCTGTAGAAACTTATGGCGTTAAGTTAATGTCTATCGGGTTTTTCGCAGACCTTAACCAAGCAATTGTATGGAGAGGAGCTATGGCGAGTAAAGCAATCAAGCAAATGTTTATGGATACCTACTGGGGAGAATTGGATTATATGTTAATCGATCTTCCTCCAGGAACAGGGGACGTTCACTTAACACTGGTGCAATTGGTTCCAATCAGTGGAGCTGTAATTGTGAGTACTCCTCAAGAAATTGCTTTGGCAGATGTAAAGAAAGGAATTCATATGTTTAAAATGCCAAATATTAATGTCCCTGTTTTAGGAATCATAGAGAACATGTCTTACTTCACTCCAGCTGAATTACCCGATAACAAATATTATATTTTTGGGAAAGAAGGCGCTAAAAACCTTTGTGAGCAGCTAGATGTAAAACTTCTTGGCGAAATTCCATTGGTGCAAGATATCAGAGAAGCAGGTGATGCTGGAAAGCCAATTGCAACTGTAGATGGAAGTCCATCAGCTATAGCTTTTGATTTAATTTCTGCCAATGTTATTGAACAGCTAAACTGGAGACATAAAAATTTAGACCCAACCAAAGTGGTTAAAATGACACAATAATGATGAGAACATTTTTTACACCATTTATTCTTTTCTTATTTATAACGAACGGAATAGCACAAACTCAAGATACAACTACTGAATTACAACTTCCTGATTCATTAAACCAGTATTATACTGATTTTTATACTTCGAGAAAGGGACGAATTTTTGGTTCTTGGGGTTATAATAGAGCGACTTACTCAAAAAGTACTATTCATTTTTTAGGGAATGGTTATGATTTTACTATAAAAGATGCAAAAGCAAATGACAAACCAGAGAAGTTTAGTTGGAACGTATATTTCAATCCAGGACTAATTACTATACCTCAATATAACTTCAGAATAGGATATTTTATTACAAATAAATTATCAATAACCTTGAATGTAGATCACATGAAATATGTTTTAGAAAACAACCAGATTGCTGTAGTACATGGTTTTGTAGATTCTTCTGCTAGTGAAAAATGGGCTAAGGATTATGATAACCAATCCATGTCAATTGATAGGAGTTTTATTGGTTATGAGCATACAGATGGATTGAATGTAATTTCTTTAGAGTTAGATTATCACGATTTAATTTTTCAAACTGACAACAGAAAATTTGCTCTTGATTTAGTTGCAGGAGTTGGATTAGGAGCAACTGTACCAAAAACAAATGCTTACCTATTTGGTGAATTTGGAAATGACGCGTTTCACCTTGCAGGAGGAGGAGTTACAGGAAATGTTGGATTTAAGTTCTATTTATTCAAACACTTTTTTATACACCCCACAACAAAATTCGGATACCTTATGATGCCTAATGTTGCAACCAATGGATTGGAGATAGACAGAGCATCTCAAAATATTAGTTTCTTTCAGGGAAATTTCACAATTGGATTTCAATATAAAATCGCTCACAAGTAAAGTTTTATACAAAGAAAAATAATGTGCTTTTATTTTTTATGTTGGTACAAAAACACTAATTTTGTTTTACAAACTAATTAATTAAAAAGAAATGAAAAATAACTTACTGCTTATAGCTTTGTCTTTCAGCTTTTTATATACAAACGCCCAAGACACTACAGAGAGAACAAACAAAGGTAGAATATATGCTTCTTATGGCTTAAGCAGAACTACTTACGATTTATCTACTTTAAAAATGTCAGGTGATGGATATGACTTTAGTTTAACACACTTTGATGCAAATGATGGGTTTTCTGAGTATGACTTCGCTAAGTTTAATGGAAAAATAGGATATTTCTTTTCTGAGCATTTCTCGATAGCTTTAGGATTTGACAACTTTAGTTACAAAGCTATTGATAAAAGATTAGTTAAGATTGGAGGAGTAATATCTGACACAACTGGAGGTTATGAAGCTGAATATCAATCAAATGAAGATGTAGTTAGAACTAATTCTGATTTCATTACTTTTGAGTATTTTAAATTAAACTACATTAACCTTAACTTAGAAGTTCATGATAATTTTTGGGTATCTAAGAACACAAAATTTGCATGGAGTTACTACTTTGGTTTAGGTGCTGGAATAGTAATAACTGAGAGTACTGTTTCATTATTTGGACAAGATGCTGTGACTAAAAATAACGGAATGAATGGATTTGGAGCAAATGCTTCTTTCGGAACTAAATTCTACTTAGGACCTGTATACTTAGACTTAGGAGGAAAAGCTGGTTACATTAAAACAAAAGATGTTTCTACTGGCGGTATTGGAACTGCAGATCACAATTTTATGTTTACTTCAGGAATCGCTTCAATCGGAGTTTCATTTAACTTGTCTAAATAAGACAACAACAATATTTTATAAAAAAAGGGATAAGCTTTGCTTATCCCTTTTTTTTTATGGCTAATTTATATTCAAGGAGGTCTAACTTAATTTTACATCTTATTGAAATAGACAAAGAGTCTTTGATGTAAATGATACTTCAACTTATTGACGAAAATAAAATAGGCTAAATGAGATATAAAAAGGCATATACAATACAAGATTATTGGGATGAGCCTGGGCTTATTAAATTATCTTGGAACACATCATAAATTCAAACTTTTATTTGACGAAAGTGAAGATAATTATTCAACAGATTAGGAGCATCAAAAGGTTTCTAAAAGAAACTTGATTTAATTCTAAAATTTTTGGAATTTATGGATTAAATGGAATTACAAAAAGAACAGAACCAAAGTAGAACTTAACAGCCATCCAGTACTTCCAGAAGATAGAGAATTATGTTAAGTGACTAACTATTAAATTAAAAAATATCTGAATCAAGTATTTACATGAAATTTAAAACTAAAGGGATATCTAACCGGTTAGGGTCTGAATACTATGATTATGAAGCTCACTGGGAAGTAAAAAAAGGAACTCTAGACCATTAAAAGTGGAGGGCTCTAAGACAAACTCTTCTTCAATGCAACCATTTTTATAGCTGCTACGGCACACTCTATTCCTTTGTTACCGTGTTTACCTCCAGATCTATCAATACCTTGCTGCATTGTACTATCTGTAAGGACACAAAAAGTAACTGGCTTTCCGTATTTCAAATTTACATCTTTAATTCCTTGAGAAACTGCTTCGCACACGTAATCAAAATGTTTTGTCTCTCCTTGTATTACACTTCCAATTGCAACTACTCCATCTACTTTGGTGTTCTCAATTAATAATTGAGCTGCCAAAGGTAATTCGTAAGCCCCAGGAGTGTGTTTAACAATAATATTAGCTGGCAGTACTCCATTATCAATTAATGCTTTGTAAGCACCTTTCAATAGATTGTCGGTAATGTTTGCGTTCCACTCAGAAACAACAATCCCGAAAGACATCTCAGATGCATTCGGGATTAATTCCTTATCGTATTCGGATAAATTAGTATGGGCTGTTGCCATTATTTTTATTGTTTTGCTTGTAATCTAGCAATAAATTTTTCTATATCTCTTGCTTCTGGAGCAGTAGAATAATCATCTTTTATTCTTTGGTAAGATTCAATCGCATCTTTCATATCTCCTGCTGCTTCTTGAGCAATAGCTAATTTCTTTAAATATACAGGAACAGTTAATTCATTGTCAGAATGACTAACGGCTGCTTTGTAATTAGAAATTGCTTTGTCTACTTTTCCTAATTCAAAATAAGCATCTCCTGTAGCTCCTTTTGCAATAGCTCCAAGAATTATATCTTCAAAATCTACATCTTCTAATGCATCAATTGCTTCGTTATATTTTCCTAAGTTCAAATAACCAACTCCCATGTTGTAAGTTGCAATATCTCCTGCAGGTGTCCCATTATATTCATCAGCTATATAAGCATAACCAACATTGTTGGTCGTCCCATTTATTGCAGTTTCAAAATTATCTATGTCAAAATTTTGATCTTGTTTCCAAATAAGATTATTTGCTTCTAGATTTTGAGATTCCTTGTTGTTTTGGTACCACCAAGTTCCTCCGATAATTAGTATTACTGCTGCAAGTGTGATAAATACATAATTCTTGTTCTCTTCGTACTTACCTTGTACCCTATCCATGATGTCTTGAACATCAAAGTTTTCAATATCTGCCATTGTCTTGTTTTTTGATTGACAAAAATATAGTTTTTTATCAATTTATTAGGCTTTTCAGCCGATTATTTTATTCAATTATTTTTTATCTAAATATTATTTCGTCTACTGCTCTCCTTTTAAGTTTTCTATTTAAAGATTCTTTCAATTTTTCTTTAGCAAAAGACAATTCGTGACGAAGCACAGATGACTCAATTTGAATGATTAAGACTCTTTTTCTCAACTCCAATCTTTTTGTTTTGTTGGAGATTGCCTTTCCCATTAATTCCTCCCACTCTTTTCTCAAAGTAATTTCATCCATTTTATCAGAAATCTTATAAACTTTAAGAAGTCTTTCGATTGCTTCTTTTAACGGAGTCATCTCTTTATTTCTTTTAGGTATTGCCATGTTTAATTATTTCCGAATAAATTTCTAAATACTTCCTCTATCTTCCCAACTTGAATTAATTCAATATCGAAATCTTTCTGCTTTATTCCTTTGTTATACTTTGAAATAATCATTTTCTCGAATCCTAATTTCTCAGCTTCATTTATTCTTTGGTCGATATGAGGAACGGGACGAATCTCTCCAGACAAACCAACCTCAGCAGCCAAAGCGATATTTTTACTTATCGGCATATCAACATTAGAAGACAAAACAGAACAAACAACCGCCAAATCAATAGCAGGATCGTGAACTCTTATTCCTCCTGTAATATTCAAAAACACATCCTTTGCTCCTAATTTAAATCCACATCTTTTCTCTAAAACGGCAAGTAACATATTCAATCTTTTGGTATCAAAACCTGTGGTTGTTCTTTGTGGATTTCCATAAGCAGCCGTACTCACTAATGCTTGAACTTCTATCAACATAGGACGCAAACCCTCCATAGTAGATGCAATAGCTACTCCACTTAATGCTTCTTCCGAATTATTCAACAATATATCTGTGGGATTTTCTACTGGGATTAATCCTCCCGCTTGCATTTCGTAAATACCCAATTCATTGGTAGAACCAAATCTATTTTTGGTTGTTCTTAACAATCTGTAAATGTGATTTCTGTCTCCTTCAAATTGCAATACCGTATCTACCATATGTTCCAAAACCTTTGGTCCTGCAATACTGCCATCTTTGGTAATGTGACCAATAATAAAAACTGAAGTTTGTGTTTCTTTGGCAAATTTCATCAAATCTCCTGTGCATTCTCTAATTTGAGAAATACTTCCTGGCGAAGAATCCAAATAGTCTGAATGTAATGTCTGGATAGAATCTATGATTACAATATGGGGGGCTAACTCCTCTATTTGAGCAAAAATATTCTGAAGCTTTGTTTCATTCAATAAAAAACAATTCTCCGAAGTTTTACCAATTCGGTCAGCTCGCATTTTTATTTGTTTCAAACTTTCCTCTCCCGATACATAAAGCACTCTTGCTTTGGAATGCTGAAGCGCCATTTGTAACATCAAAGTAGATTTTCCTATTCCAGGTTCTCCTCCAAATAAAACTAACGAACCATGAACTAATCCCCCTCCTAAAACTCGATTGAGTTCTATATCTTTAAAAATAATTCGGTTGTGTTTTTCATCTACAACATCACCAATTGCTATCGGCTTAGAAATTCTTTTGGTTGTTTGACCTACATTAAATAACTTTTTCTCATTTTTCGAGACTATTTCCTCCACATAAGTATTCCATTCATTACAAGAACTACACTTCCCTATCCATTGAGGGGATTGAGCTCCACAATTTTGACAAAAATATGATTTCTTGATTTTAGCCATTTCTTATAGTTGTTCTTCTACTTCTGAATTAGAAAATTTAATTTTTATCGCATACAACGAATAGATACCTAATATCACCAACAAAAGAGTAAGAATTACCCAGGCCATAATTGAAAAACTAGAAGCTAAGCTTTCATCAATATTATAATAAACAAGAGCAGCTGTAATAAAAATTGGATACAGTCCTATTCCTCCTGGTGTTATTCCTATTGCAATGGCTCCAACAACAAATGCAACCAGTAATTCTTTTATTCCAATATTTTCCATTCCAGCTACTCCTTGTGCCATTAACCACATTAAAGCTATATATGTAAACCAAATAAACAATGTGTGAAGAATAAAAGGAACTCTCTTTTTCATAATGAAAATCGTTCTTACTCCTTCCCACATTCCTTTCATTTTTACTATAAAAAACCCTCTAATTTTAGATGAAATCACGAAAGCTAAAACTCCTATTAATCCAATCCCAAGTATACCATATAATAAATAAGGTGGACCAGATGATTCATCACTTTTTGTAAATTCATCAATTACATCTTGACCTACTAACAATGAAGTACCTCCCATTATTAAAAGTAACATAATCACATCAATAATTCTTTCAGCAACTACAGTTCCAAAAACTTTATCGAACGGTAGGTTTTCTTTTTTCGCTAAAAACCCTGGGCGTGCAATCTCTCCACTTCTAGGGATTGTAAAGTTCAATACATACCCAATCATTGTTGCGTGATACATGTTGGATAATTTTGGCTTGTATCCTAGAGGTTCCATAAGGAATTTCCATCTATATGCTCTACTCACATGACCTAGCCATGCTGTTATTAATGCAAGCATTATCCAGAAGTAATTTGCGCTAGCAAAAGCTACAGGGATAGCATCCTTTTGTCCTTGAGTCAACCCTGAATAAAAAAACCAGGTCAAGTAAATTCCAATTCCCAGAGGAATTACAATCTTCAATATTTTAATTATATACTTCTTCAATTGAGATTTTTTTTTACCAAAGATAAGATTATCCTACCAAACAAGAATTGTAATTTTTAAAAATATAATCGATACAAAGCTACTGGGAAAAATCCTCTTTGATAATTTGTTTTTATTACCTGCTCTGACACCTTGTATCCTTGAATAAATATGTTTTTTTGATTTGTGATATTTTGAATGTCAAACATAAATTCTTGCGTTACTTTTTTACTGTTCCATCTAAACCCAACTTTAAAATCTAATCTAAAATAAGGTTGGTAATTCTGAGAAAAAGCATCCTCGTTATTTCTCACTTCTTTAAATTGGGCTTGAGAAGCTGCCAAATCTATTGGCGTATAAGCTCTTCCTCCTGCAACAGTTATTTTTGTGTCAAATGTAAGCGATATGTTGTTTTTTAATACAAACTCTTTTCCTGCCAAAGCATTAAAAACATACGTATTATTAAATGCCGTGTTCCTTTCCACTCCATCACTCCCTTTATATTTAGATTCAAAAACAGAGGCAGTTAATAGATAATAATATCCTTTAGAAAGAAACTTTTCAAAAGTAAGTTCTACTCCATAATTATATCCTGTTCCTTTATTTACCAATCCTGTCTTATTAGGCAATGTAAAATCTGCTCCTTCATTCAGCATTGAAAAAGAACTACTAAATGTATCAATCGGTATATTGTAAATGTATTGATAATAAACCTCAGCTTTTAATCTAGAATTAGCCCCTGTGTTTATTTCGTAACCTAATACATTATGAATACTGCGAGAAAAATCTAAATTCTCATTTGGTGTTGTATTGTTTACATTGTCGTTTATAAAATAAACGACAATTGGCTGCAATTGACTGTGCATTCCAAAACCATATGTCGCCTTACTTTTTTTTGTCATGTCATACCTTAGTCCTATTCTTGGCTCTAAACTTTTAGAGTTTGATAAGGCAAAGTATTGACCTTGCATACCAAAATTACCAACAAACTTTTCAGAAAAATTATGCCTCCAAGTAAAGTATAATTGATTCAGGTTTAAACTCCCTTTAAAATTAGTATTCTCTTTGAAATCGTTTAACCTCTTAGAACTATCGACAAAGTTAATTGCATATATCTTTGAAATTATTCCAGTATTCCAACTGTCTCTAACACTTATCTTTTTATTTAATTTAAAATGTGCTGAATAAGTGCCCATTTTTCTATCAAATCTCGAAAGCTTTGTAAATTGATCGGTATTAAACCCTGTAGAATCTACTTTTCCTCCAGATCTTGTTCCTGATGCTACAACCACAAATTTTGAAAACATAGTGGTATTAAAAAAATATTTATGAGACACTCCAATAATTCCTGTTTGACTTGTGAATTTAGATTCCCAAGATTCATCAGCAAATAAATTAGTCTCGGAAGTGTCTATCTTGAAATCAATATTACTAAATCCACCAACTCCAAACAAAGAGAAAATTCCTGCTTTTTTAGTGGGCACGTTTATTTTGAAAGTTAAATCTTGGTACTCTGGAATCGAAGATCCAGTCCCTAAATCTATTCCTAATGTATTAAAAACACCCAAAGTCGAATATCTATAATTAAACATATAAGAAGCTCTTTTTCCTTTTTTTAGTGGCCCTTCAGAACCCAACTCAAATCCATTTGCTCCAATTTGAAATAAATGTTCATAATTATCATTATTCCCTTCTCTCAATTGTAAATCAAACACTCCTGACATGGCATTTCCATATTCTGCAGACCATGCTCCGGTCATAAATTCTGAGTTCTTAAGGTTATTCACATTCAACATACTAATGGGTCCTCCTGTAGTTCCCAAAGTAGAAAAATGGTTGGGACTTGGTATATCAACCCCCTCTAACCTCCAAAGTACTCCTGTAGGAGAATTTCCTCTTATTATTATGTCATTTCTATCGTCTGACGAACCACTAACTCCTGCATAGTTTTGTGACATTCTTGCTGGATCTTGTAAAGTTCCCGAAAACCTTGTCGCCTCTTCTATGGAAAGAGTTCTAGAACTAACAGTATTCATTTTATTTATAGATTCTCTCTTATCCATATTCCCTCTTACAACAAACTCTCCAAGCTCTGTGTATTTTTCGGATAAGTTAATATCCTTGCTTAACTCCTTAGCGGATAAAACAAGTAAATTAGGAATTTCGCGTGTTTCATACCCCAAAAAACTAACGCTAATAATTTGACGTCCAGTTGGCACATTTTCCAATCTATAATCTCCATTTACATCTGTTGTTGTTCCTATAATTGGATCACTACCTACCAATATAACATTCACACCTATAAGTGTAGCTTGCGAAACTCTATCGGTAATTGTTCCTCTAATTACTGAGGTTGTTTGTTGAGAAAAAAAAGGACTTGATAGCAATAAGAATATTGCTGTTTTAATTAAATTTTTCATAATTATAATGTTTTACAAAGAAAAACAATAATTCGATAATAAAACTTAACAATAGTTAAGAAATAACTAGAAACTTAGATTTTGTGGTTCCCTTCCTGATTTTAGAAAGAGAATCTAGTATAACTTACCTTGTGTTTATCTAATTCAAATTTATTCGTATAATTCGTTTCTATCCTACCTCCTATTTTTATATAAAAAAAACTCCATTAGAATATTCTAATGGAGTTTCACACAGACAATTATAATTAAATTTACTTCATTATCACCAATCTTTTAGTAAACGAGCTATTATCTGAAGTAAACCTTAGGAGGTAAACTCCTTCTGAAAAATCATTTAAATCAATTCCTTCCAAGTTCTTTCTATTAATTATCTCCTTAGAAAGAACGAGTTTTCCTGTGCTGTTTATCATATCAATACGAACATTCCCCATACTTTCATCTAAAAATGAAATATTCAAATAATGACTAGCTGGATTTGGATACACAACTACCGATCTTGAAAGTGCTGACTCTTCTAATCCTGTGCAATTAACAACTACAACTTGTGTCGTATTTATTTTTTCGCATATCCCGTAAACCCCTCTTAAAGTTGCTGTAAAAACTCCTGCAGTGGTATAAGTGTGAGTTCCATTTGGTATTGTTGAAGTTGTTAAATCTCCATACTTCCAATCATAGGTTATTGCATTTGAACCTGTCATACTAAAATAAATAGCTTCTCCAAGACAAACCGTATCAGGTGTTGCATTCGCTACTACTGTAGGAATTAGATTATGTGTAACAGTTACATAACCTGTATCACCTTGGCAATTTCCATTACTTGCTACTGACCAATATTGAGTAGTTGCAGTTGGGGTTACATTTATTGAAGAAGTTGTTGCTCCATTACTCCAATTGTAGGACAACCCACCTGATGTAGAGAAAGTAATTGGAGTACCATCACATAAAGTTGTATCACCTGGTGTTATTACTGTTGTAGGATACGATCTAACTGTCAATACTTTTGAAACACTATCAGAACCACATCCATTTACAGATTTCATTTTTACATTAAAAACCCCTGGGACTGTAAAGAAAACTGTATCATCTTCTTGGCTAGAAACACTGGGTAACCCTCCTGGAAAAGTCCAATAAATAGTTCCTGCTCCTGTAATAGTTCCGTCAAAATAAATTGAATCTTGTTCACAAACCAATAAAGAAGTCTCAGTAAAACTTACAGTAGTTGCTGAAGTATCAACAATTATTGTTCTAATAATACTGTCATTACTACAAATCCCTTCTAGGTATAATATTGCATTGTATGTGCCAGAATTAGAATAAGTTACTGTTTGATTTATATTCGTAGAAAATGAAGGGGTTCCTCCTGGAAAAAACCATTTTAAAGAATCGTAATTAGAAAGAGAAGTTGCTGAGAAATTAGTAGATTGCCCTTGACAAATTCTACTTCTCGATACATTTAATGTTCCTGTTGCTGGTAAATCTGTATAAATTACTCTAAGCCCAGTTGAAGAATTTATTGCCGCAACAGCTGTTGAACTTTGCCATATTCCAGCAGTTTTCACATAGGTTGTATTTAAGCCTCCTATTCTATGTAAGGCTGCAGTAATTACAAGTGTATCTCCCACTCCATAATTTAACTCTATCCCTGTCCAAAAATTACCCGTAACAAATGGAGGTGTGGTTAAGTAAATTTCATTACTCACTCCTGCTACCAAGCTATTTATTAATATTGTATCAGAAGATAAAATTGCCCCTGGAGAACCGGCATTGTCGGCAAATACATTAATGACAAAAGTAGAAGTTGGGGTTCCAGCATAGGCTTGAACAACAGGTAAAATAACTCTTTGAATTGTATTTACTCCTGTTAAAGTAAAAGGTTCTGCATAACCACTTAAATTTGCTCCATTGTGTCCTGGATAGTACCCCCAAGTTCCTATTAAATCATAGAAAATCATAGTATCCACTGCCAAATTATAATTATCTAACGTATCGCAGAATCCTGGAGGTGTAGGGATTACAACCACACATCCTGTTTTAGTTACCGAATCTTTCAATGCTGCATTTTCCACTACCATTTCCACATTGTATGTTCCCAATAAAGAATAGCTTTTAACAGGATTGACCAAGGTTGAACTTGTTCCATCTCCAAAATCCCATTTCCAACCGAAAGCAGCAGGAAAAGAAATAGAGGTATCATTAAAATATAATGGATAACCTGGATATACTGTATCACAGCCTGTAAAACCTGGTGTTAATTGTGTATTATAAGGAAGACAAAAAGTGTATGTTGCTGAATCTCCAAAATTTGGATTAATTGATTTCGCTATGGTTTGACCTGTTGTTACATCAGTTACAGAAAACTTACCATCTGTAAAGCAAAATCCTGATTTCTGCAGTCCATCTCCACCTACATCATATATGGTAAATACATAACACCCCGAATCCAGACAAGCAGTCTCAAAAATGTTTTGAATTTGTTGCGCATACCCTCCTCCTGTCATAATAATTGCTCCTCCCGTATCTTTTAACACCCAAGAAGTTTCTTGTGCTTTACAATCGGTCGTTATAGCTATAACTACACCAAACCCATCTTTAGAATAAAATGCAGAAGAAAGTGAATTATCTGATGTAAATCCATCGTTATTGAATCCATTAATAAGAGTTGAATCAATCTCTACATTATAAGAATGAGCTCCTGTTATTGTTATAATTTGAGGAAAAACTACTGTATCACATTCTGAAGGAGCTAATTTCCCTGACCAAAAATAGTTAAGTACTGTACCTGCATCAATGCTATATTTAATATTAAAGGTTTTTAATGTATCCCAACCTCCATTACAAACTATTGCATAACCTGGAATAGTATTAGAACAAACAGTATCTTTTGGATAAAGTATACTTGCTACATAAGGATTATATTGGAAGGGAGATAAACAATTTGGAGTAGTTGTTAAAGCATTTCTTGCACCACCCAAAGCTAATACAGCTCTCATTCTTGTAACTTGATTTGGAGTAAAGTCTGAAGCACAAGCCCCATTTTGGTATTGCATGTAATTTTCTTTATTGTCTAAAGGACAAGCAAGAGTTGTACAAGCATTTCCTGTCCCAACTGTTGTAGGAGGTGTATCGCAACAGTTATCTCCTGATGTTGCACAAGGAGTTCCTGGCGTACACGAAGAAGTTCCTTGAAAAGTGTGGTATAAATTAAGGTAATGACCTAATTCATGAGTTAAAACACGGTTGTCATTTGTTGCAGACCATAAGTTAAATCCATTACCTCCGGAGATATCATTTCCTGTTGCACTGAATCTAATTACAACACCATCTGAGGTAGCTGATCCTCCAGGAAATGTAGCATATCCAATTACTCCTCCTCCTCCTCCAGCATAAATATTGGTAGTACTTTTAATTTTATTTACCACCCATACATTTAAGTATTGGGCTGGATTCCATTGCACCATTGTTTTCATTGGCACATCACTTCTCCAAGAAGCTTGATGGTATACTCCACTATCTACATAACCCTGAATCCCAGACATATCATGCCTAGTAATTCCACTTGTAAAATTACCACTAGGATCTTTTCTTGCGATACAGAATTCTATTTCAGCATCTATTCCTAAGGGTCCACCTTGAGCTATTCCTCCATCTGCAGAGTTTCTTCTAAAGTCTCTATTTAATGCTGCAATACAAGAATAAATTTGAGCATCCGGTATGTTAGTTGAATCTCCTACTGCCTCACCTTCATGCATGACATGGAAAACAATTGGAATAGTATAAACAACCCCTCTACTTCCAGATCTACTTGAAGCTTGATTCTGAATATATTGTTGAGTTGCAACTTCTATTTGTTGCCTCATTGCTTTGTAAGTTGGGTCTTGCCTCAATAGAAACTCATCCATGTAGTGAGAAGCACATTTCTCTCCTACGAATGGTGTTGTCTTTCCTGGTATAAGGGGAATCGTAACTCCTTGTGAGATTTGCGCTATTACTGGGGATAATAACAAAACTAAAATAAGCGTTTGGAGTATGTTTTTTATCTTCATAAATATATCTGCGTTTCCTAAAAATACGAAATTTTATTTATTTGGTTGCTTAAATTTTAGAGAGATAACTAAACCTATTTAGCTTGTCGATTGTTTCTCTAAAATTTTAATATGATCTCTTAATCTTGCTGCTTCAACAAAATCAAATTCTTTTGCAGCTTTTTCCATGGCCTTCTTAGTCATTTTAATATTGTTTTCTACTTGATTTTTAGTCAAGTAAGAAACTTCCTCTTCTGCTGCAATAGTATGCACCTTTTCTAAATTATTCTCAAATTTATAAGGCGTGTTTTCCGAATTCTTTTTAATTGGAGTGGGGGTTAATCCATGTTTTTTATTGTGTGCTATTTGAATTCCTCTCCTTCTCTCTGTTTCATCTATAGTCTTCTGCATAGAATTGGTCATCTTATCCGCATACATTATCACTCTCCCATTTACATTTCTTGCTGCTCTTCCTACAGTTTGTACCAATGCTCTTTCCGACCTTAAAAAACCTTCTTTATCTGCATCCAAAATAATGATTAAAGAAACTTCTGGCAAATCCAGTCCTTCTCTCAGTAAATTGACTCCAACAAGTACGTCATAAGCACCTTTTCTTAAATCTTGGATAATTTCAATTCTATCCATTGTATCCACATCAGAGTGGATATATCTTGATTTAACATTCACTCTATCCAAATATTTTTGCATCTCCTCTGCCATTCTTTTGGTAAGAGTAGTTATCAATATTCTTTCGTCTAATTTTATCGTATCGTGAATTTCATCTAGTAAATCATCTATCTGGTTTTTACTTGGGCGAACTTCAATTTTTGGATCTAACAACCCTGTAGGTCTTATTAATTGTTCCACAAAAACCCCCTCCGATCTTTCTAATTCATAATCGGCAGGGGTTGCCGACACATAAATAGTTTGCTCTGTGATCGCTTCAAACTCCTCAAACCTCAAAGGACGATTATCCATGGCTGAAGGCAATCTAAATCCATGTTCCACCAAGTTTATCTTTCTGGCTCTATCACCTCCATACATAGCTCGTATTTGTGGTAAAGTAACATGACTTTCATCCACCACCATCAACATATTATCTGGGAAATAATCTAACAAACAGAAAGGCCTAGACCCTTGTTCTCTTCCATCAAAATACCTCGAGTAATTTTCTATTCCAGAACAATAACCCAACTCTCTTATCATTTCCAAATCCAGAGTTACTCTTTCTTCCAGTCTTTTAGCTTCTAAATGTTGTCCTCCTTTTTCAAAAGCATCTATTCTAGCAACCATATCCTCTTGAATCAAATGAATTGCTCCTTGAATGGTATCTTTCGAGGTTACAAATATATTGGCTGGGTAAATTGAATAGTCATCAAATTTTTCAATTGTCTTTGATGTTTCGTTATCTATAGTTGCTATGGATTCCATTTCATCACCCCAAAATCCTATTCGCAATGAAAAATCTGCATAAGGCAAATTGATGTCAATTGTATCTCCTTTCACTCTAAAAGTTCCTCTTTCAAAATCTAAACCTGCTCTAGAGTAAAGGTTATCAACTAACTGCCCTAAAAATGTATTTCTAGTTACAACCTGTCCAACTTTTATTTCAAGAATACTGTCTTTGAAATTGGTTGGGTTTCCAATACCATAAATACAAGAAACTGAAGAAACAACAATTACATCTTTCCTTCCAGAGAGTAAAGCAGATGTTGCTCTCAATCTTAATTTTTCAATCTCATCATTGATGGATAAATCTTTTTCTATGTAAGTTCCTGTAGTTGGTAAATAAGCTTCTGGCTGGTAATAATCGTAATAGGAAACAAAATACTCTACTCTATTTTCTGGAAAAAAATTGGTGAACTCTTCAAACAATTGTGCTGCTAAAGTCTTGTTGTGAGAAAGAACCAAAGTTGGTCTATTTGTTTGTTGGATAACATTCGCTACTGTAAATGTTTTTCCAGAACCTGTTACCCCAAGTAAAACTTGACTTTCTGCTCCGTCATTAAGTCCTTGTACCAATTCCTTTATTGCTCCTGGTTGATCTCCAGTTGGTTTAAAGTCTGAAACTAATTTGAATTCCATTTACTTATAGTTTGTTTTAATTAGTTAACTCTTTGAAAATATTCTCTAATTTCTGTGTTTCTTTTTGAAGCGAAAGCACAAGAATTCCTTTACTTGATGCAAATTTTGAAATCTCCACCCTTAAATCTTCGGGTTTTGTAGAAATCAATTGCCAACTATTACCTTCAAGTTGTTTTACTTTCTCTACTCCTTTTATAGATTTCAATTCGGTTTTAGAAACTATTTTTTCAAATTCTACCTGAACAATTTGTTGACTTGAGTTAGAGTTCATCATCTGAAGCGCATCTTTATCAACTATTAGTTTGCCTCTATTTATTATGACAATTCTGTCGCAAATTGCTTCAATCTCTTGCATAATATGTGAAGAAAACATAACCGTTTTTTCTTTCCCAATATTTTTAATTACTTCTCTAATGTCTGCCAATTGGTTAGGGTCTAAACCACTTGTTGGCTCATCTAGAATTAATACTTTTGGATCATGAATAAGAGCCTGGGCTAATCCTACCCTTTGTTTATAACCTTTAGATAATTGTCCTATTTTCTTATTTTGTTCTAACCCTAAACCAACTAAATCAATTACATTAGAGAGTTTTTCTTTTTTCTTATTCAGTTTATGAATACCTGCTATAAATGTCAAATATTCTTTCACATACATATCCAAATATAATGGATTGTGTTCTGGTAAATAACCTACTCGTTTTCTTATCTCGAGCGAATCTTCTCTCACGTCATATCCATCTACAATTACGGTTCCTTCTGTGGGTGGAATGTAGCACGATATAATTTTCATTAAAGTTGATTTCCCTGCTCCATTTGGACCCAAAAAACCTAAAATTTCTCCCTGATTTACAGTAAAAGAAACTTCATTTAGTGCTTTTTGTAATCCGTAAATTTTTGTGACATTCTTTATTTCTATCGACATATTACCTCCTGAATTTTAATCAATCTATAAAAATAAAGAAAAATAGACAACCTTGAAGGGTTATTGGACTTAAATTTCTCAATAAAAAACTATATTTGAAAAACTAAATTATTACTTGAAAAAAGGACTAGTCATAAAATCTACCGGAAGTTGGTTTTCTGTGAAAATAGAAAATGGAGGAATCGTAAACTGTAGAATAAAAGGAAAATTCAGATTAAAAGGAATTAGAACAACTAGCCCTGTTACGGTTGGAGATTTTGTGCTGATAGAAATACAGGAAGACGATAACGGAATTATTGTAGAGATTGAAGATAGAAAAAACTACATCATTCGTAAGTCTGTAAACCTATCTAAGAAATCACATATTATAGCCTCAAACATAGATTTGGCATTTTTGGTAGTTACTATTAATCACCCTAAAACTTACTCCAATTTTATAGATAGATTTCTTGTTTCGGCAGAAGCATATCACATTCCTACCACTATTATTTTTAATAAAATTGATTTATTATCTGAGGAAGAAGAATTGGAACTAGAAGAATACATTAGAATTTATTCTAATATTGGTTATCACTGTATTAAGACTTCAGTAGAGAAAAACATAAATATTGAAGCAGTAATGGATGAAATGAAAGGAAAAACTTCTGTTTTCTCTGGAAATTCTGGAGTTGGAAAATCATCCTTGATTAATCTTATCGATTCTGATATGAATATTAAAACTGATGACATATCCGATTCGCACAACCAAGGAAAGCACACCACTACTTTTGCAGAGATGCATGAATTAAAATTTGGTGGTTATATCATTGATACTCCAGGAATAAAAGGGCTGGGAATTGTAGACATTGAAAAAGAAGTAATTCACCATTATTTTCCTGAAATGAGAAAATTAATGAACGAATGTAAATTCAATAACTGTGTGCATATAAACGAACCAAAATGTGCTGTGAAAGTTGCTTTAGAAAGTGGAAATATTTCAGAATCTCGTTATAAAAACTATTTAAATTTATATTATGGAGATGATGAAAGCGGATGGAGAGAAAGCATGTTTGCTCCTAAATAATTGTTCAGCATAACCTGAACAATTATTAAAATTCCAAAAACAAATTCCCAAGCTCCAAATAGAGATGAGGTATGTTTTAGAAAAATAAAAACCACTAAAATGAGAGCATTAATCCAAAGAGTCACAACTGCTAGTGTAACTATTGATAAATGCATCCACTCGGATATAAATGAAGGTTTATTGGTCTTTTTGGGAATTGAAGAATTGGATTCTCAAGACGACATCAATTGGTTAGTTAAAAAAATTACACAATTACGTGTTTTTAGTGACCAAGATGGAAAAATGAACCTTTCTGTTAGAGATAAAAATAGTGAAATTTTAGTGGTTAGCCAATTTACTTTATTTGCATCTACCAAAAAGGGAAATCGCCCTTCCTTTATCAATTCTGCAAAGCCAGACATTGCGATTCCTCTTTATCAATCATTCCTAAAAAACTTGAATAATACGATTGAAAAAGAGGCTAAAACAGGAGTTTTTGGAGCTGATATGAAAGTTGCTTTAGTGAATGATGGGCCTGTTACAATTTGGTTAGATTCAAAAAATAAAGAGTGATTTTTAAACCGATTTCAGTTTAAAAAAAAACCTTCCATCCAAACCACATAGCTAACGAAATGTAAGTGTAAAACGCATACAACAAAACACTTAATTTCATTCCTCTCGAATAATACAAAAACATAGATACTGCATTTATTGCAATTAAATAAAGCCACATTTCGTTAATAAAATTAACCATTAGCCAAGTTCCAGACAAACTAAAAATGGTGGTAAATGAATCTAAAAAAGGGGATTTTGATTGTGTATTTTTCTTCAAATAAAAAGACAAAAAAATCATAGAAAAAATAGAAATGGACAATATAATTAAATGTTGAGTAACCGAATAAACTCCTTCTCCAAATTCACCCCAATTGTACCAACCATAAACTGCCATTGGGATATAGAAAAACTGCAAAAATGCTTCTGCAAAGATTTGTTTTTTATAACAAAGAAAAGTGTAAATACATGCTCCCAAAACAGCAAATAAAAAACAAATCTTCATCTCTTTTATATAAAGAACCGTGTATAAAAGTCCGAATAAGACCGCTAGAATCTCTAAAAATAAAAACTTATTTCTTTTGTTAATTATTAGTCTCATATTAATCAAATACTTTTCTTTTTTCAGGTTTTCTAAAATGTAAATTCATCCTTTTTCCAAAATAAAGTTCAATTACAGAATAATCTGTACTAAAAGAACTCTTTGTAAAATCTTGCTTAGTGTTTGAATTCAAAAACAACAAACCACCAAAATAAGTGTCATTATCATACCCTAAAACCAACCTAAAATCTGTTCCAAAAAATATTGATTTCTCTAAATTTGAAACATTTATACCACTTGCTCCTTTTTCTAGCAACCTATCTTTATTAAAATATAAAGTAGGTGAAAAATGAGCCGAAACATGCCAGTTTTTATGAAAAACCCAAGTATAGATGTAACCTACTTTAATACCAATATTAACATCTAGAACCTTTTGTTTTTTTATTTCTTCACCAAAAGAAGTATCTAATTTTGGAGGAATCAAAGAAGAGTCAGAAGTAATTCCAGAGATATTAAAATTTGTTCCTGCCGTAAATGAACCTGCACTTTTTAGCTGCTTTTCTAAATACAAAAAAGAAGAACGGTAAGAAACTTTTCTATTATTAAAAATATAGAAAAATGTTCCTTGTAATATATAATCTTTAATGTCAGCTCTAAAAGGGAGCGTTTTATTATGATCAAACCAATCGCCAGGAATATTTGGGTCATCCTTAAAAAAGCCTTGATATTGTTGATACATTAAGGAAAATCTAAATTTCCTTCTACTCATTCCGTAAAAAACATTGAAGTTACTTCCTTTTTTATCTGCTTTGCTTTGTATAGGAAAAGCATAACTAAAAGTTGCCCACTTATAATCAAATCCAAAACCCAAATACAAAGGTGAGTTGGGAGAATAGTTTACCCAAGCACTTTCATTTTCTAGATTACTTAAATATATATTGTGGTTTTTAATATTAGTAAATGTATAAGGATAAAAATTATGCGAAAATTCTTTCAAATAATTTGTGTCGTAGTTCTTCCTGTCTTTTTGAGAAAAAGAAGAAAATGAAAACAGTACACAAAAAAGAATAATTATAATTCTCATTATTTATTTTTCATAGGTTACATATGAAAAAGAAAACTCATGTTTTTCATCTTTAGGATGAAAAATCTCACTTGTTTTATTCCATTTTGATTTATCATAGTCTGGAAAAAATACATCTGCTTCAAAACTCTCATGCACGTAAGTAATGTAGAGTTTATCAATCAAATCTTCAGTTAAGGATTTACCATAGATTTGACCTCCTCCAATAACAAAAGCTTCTTCGTCTCCATTTTGTTTGGCAATTATTAAACCTTCCTCAATAGAGTTTACAACCACACAGTCTTTAGCAACAAAATCTTTATTTCTTGTAACAACAACATTTGTCCTGTGAGGCAAAGGTCTATATTTATCTGGAATAGAATCATAATTCATTCTTCCCATAATCACATAATGTCCTTTTGTCGTTTGAGAAAAATAACGCAAATCATCTCTCAAATGCCATATTAAGTCATTGTCTTTTCCTATGGCTTCGTTTTCAGCTTTTGCAACAATTAAAGATACTTTCATTTTTATCTGGCTAATTAATAAATGGCATTAAATAATGTCGTAAAGATACAAAAGAAAAACACTTACAATCATTTACAAAAGTCACTTAGTAACAGAAGGAACTTAATATCATCTAAAATAAATTATCAAAATCTTAATCTCGAATATTGTATTATATTTTATCCAATCTTACTAGTAATTCCGTATATTTACAACCTATTACAAACAAAGCCAAATCAAGAACAAAAATGAGCTTAGAACTATCTGAACAAGAGCTAGTAAGAAGAGATTCTCTACAAAAACTAAAAGACGAAGGCATCGAGCCTTTTCCAGCAGCATTATTCCCTGTGGATACACTTTCTAAGGAAGTGAGAGAAAATTACGAAGAAGGAAAAAAAGTAATTATTGCAGGAAGATTGATGAGTAAAAACATCATGGGAAAAGCTTCTTTTTCTTCTATCCAAGATTCGGAAGGAAGAATTCAAGCTTATTTCAATAGAGATATTTTATGTCCTGACGAAAACAAAAGTCTATACAATTTAGTCTACAAAAAATTACTAGATATTGGTGATTTTATAGGAATTGAAGGAATTCTTTTCACAACCAAAGTAGGTGAAAAATCTATTCACGTAGAAAAATTCACTTTACTAAGTAAATCATTAAAACCTTTACCACTTCCTAAAACGGATAGCGAAGGAAAAGTACATGATGCATTTGTAAATCCAGAATTAAGATACAGACAGAGGTATGTGGATTTGGTTGTAAACCCTAGAGTGAAAGAAGTATTTGTAAAAAGAACAAAAATGTTCAATGCAATGCGTAATTTCTTTAACGAAGCTGGATATTTTGAAGTAGAAACACCAATTTTACAACCAATTGCTGGAGGTGCTGCAGCTCGTCCATTTGCTACACATCACAATAGTTTGGATATTCCTTTGTACATGAGAATTGCAAACGAATTATACTTAAAAAGATTAATCGTTGGTGGATTTGATGGAGTGTATGAGTTTTCTAAAAACTTTAGAAATGAAGGAATGGACAGAACTCACAATCCAGAGTTTACTGCCATGGAAATATATGTGGCCTACAAAGACTACAACTGGATGATGGACTTTACAGAAAAATTGCTTGAACATGTTGCTATTGAAGTAAACGGAACATCAGAAGCTATTTTTGGAGAACATACGATTAATTTCAAGGCTCCCTACAAAAGAGTGACAATGACTCAATCAATTATTGATTTTACTGGATTTAATATCAAAGGAAAATCAGAAGATGAGTTGAGAGAAGCTGCAAAAGGAATGGGAATTGCTGTGGACGATACCATGGGAAAAGGGAAATTGATTGATGAAATTTTTGGAGAAAAATGTGAAGGGAACTACATTCAACCAACTTACATTACAGATTATCCGAAAGAAATGTCTCCTCTTTGTAAAGTGCACAGAGAAGACCCAGAATTGACAGAGAGATTTGAATTAATGGTGTGTGGAAAAGAAATAGCAAACGCATACAGTGAGCTAAACGACCCAATAGACCAAAGAGAAAGATTTGAAGAACAACTAAAACTTGCTCAAAGAGGGGATGACGAAGCGGGAGAATTTATTGACAATGACTTCTTAAGAGCCTTGGAATATGGAATGCCTCCAACCTCAGGGATGGGAATAGGAATGGATAGACTAATTATGTTCTTAACGAACAATTCATCCATCCAAGAAGTATTGTTTTTCCCTCAAATGAGACCAGAGGTAGTTCAAAAGAAAATTGAACTAAACGAAGGTGAAAAAGTAATTTTTGACTTGATAAAAGCACAAAAATCTATGGAGCTTGTTGCACTAAAAGAAGCAACACAACTAAGTAACAAACAATGGGATAAAGGGATAAAAGCATTAGGAAAAATGGGATTGGTAAAAGTTACCAAAACAAACGATACCTTAACCGTAGATTACACAGAAAACTAGATGGAAGAAAGAGAAGAAGAACACACAGACGTACAAAATGAAGGCATGAGAGAGATGATGACTCACATTCTTCAAACAAGCTGGAACGTGATAGAAGTGGCGGATGAAATGGAACCGATTGAATACGATTGGTATGTTACTACAGTAATCGTTATATTTGAAAAAGGAAAACACACTTTGGAGGTTGGAAACTTCTTAATGGAACAAGAAACAAAAATAAAAGAAGCAAGTGGAAACCGTGACAAGAATCACGACATAGCAAACAAACTAAGTTTTGTTTATCACAAAAAAAATACTAAAAACTGGAAAACTGAAGATTAGATTGTTTTGAAGTAGATTTAGAAAAAAAAGGAGAAAATAGAAAATCAACTCACGAAAATCGATATAAATAATTTCTTTTCAGCAACCTACATCATGCAAGTTTACAACTCGAAAAACAATAAAAAATAATCATTTAAACTTATAAAAAAATAAGAATGAAAAAATTATTAATCACAATCTATCTAATAATTTGTATTACTACATTATTATTTGGCCAGGCACCTAATAAAATTAGTTATCAAGCAGTATTAAGAAATGCAAGCAATGGTCTAGTTACTTCTTCAACCGTAGGAATGAAAATAAGTATTTTACAAGGTTCTGCTACTAGTTCAGCAGTTTACTCCGAAACTCACTCTACCTCTACTAATGCAAATGGATTAGTTTCATTAGAAATCGGAACAGGAACAGCAGGAACAGGAACTTTCTCTTATATAAATTGGGCAAATGGCCCATATTTTATCAAAACAGAAACAGATCCTACTGGCGGAACAACTTATACTATTTCAGGTGTAAGCGAATTATTAAGTGTTCCTTATGCGCTTTATGCATCAAAAGCAGACAGTGTAAAGTTTGATAAAGTAAATGATGCAGATTCAGATGCTACCAATGAATTACAAGTATTGTCGTATTCTAATGATACTTTATTTCTTTCAAATTCTGGATTTGTGGTTTTACCAACTCCAGGAACAGGACCTCAAGGACCAAAAGGAGATACTGGAGCACAAGGAATAGCAGGTACACAAGGGCCTATTGGTATGACTGGTGCTCAAGGAACAACTGGAATGACTGGACCGCAAGGTTTACAAGGTGCGAAAGGGGACACAGGACTTGCAGGAGCAATAGGACCGCAAGGGTTACAAGGAATTCAGGGAATGACAGGTGCACAAGGAACAACTGGGATGACTGGACCACAAGGTTTACAAGGATTAACTGGTGAGAAAGGTGATACTGGAGTTACTGGACCAATCGGAATTCAAGGAATGACGGGGGCGCAAGGTGCTACTGGAATGACTGGACCACAAGGAATACAAGGTGCGAAAGGAGACACAGGACTTGCAGGAGCAATGGGACCGCAAGGGTTACAAGGAATTCAGGGAATGACAGGTGCACAAGGAACAACTGGGATACAAGGACTTAAAGGAGACACTGGAGTAACTGGACCAGAAGGACCAGAAGGAGTTCAAGCTATTTCAATTTCTAATGATACTTTATATTTATCTAATGGCGGAAGTGTTTACTTAGGAGACTATGCTAAAGATTCGGTAATTGATTCAGATAATGATTCTACTAATGAGATTCAAGTTTTAAATTATAGTAACGACACACTTTACTTAAGCTCATCAAATTTTGTAGTTGTTCCATCCTCTTCTGGGAACACAGGAGTTCCTGTAGGAACTATAATGCTTTATGCTGGAAACTCGATTCCTACAGGTTGGATTTTGTGTGATGGATCAGCAATTTCAAGAAGTACTTATTCAACTTTATTCACAGCATTAGGAACAAGCTGGGGACAAGGAGATAATTCTACTACATTTAATTTACCTGATATGAGAGGAAGATTTGCAAGAGGTGTAGATGCTGGAGCAGATAACGACCCAGATGCATCTGGCAGAACTGCATTACATACTGGGGGAAATACTGGAGACAATGTAGGAAGTTATCAATCTGATGAAATTAAATCTCATGGCCATTTAATTACTAGTGGAGGTGGTTTTGGTAACACATCACTAAGAAGAAATGGTGACGGAGGTAATACTTCAGGAACTCAGAACGAAGGAGGTTTAGAAACGAGACCAGTTAATGCTGGGGTATATTACATTATTAAATTTTAACTCTGATTTTTTTTGATTTCTTTTCTGAGTTAGAAAAAGAACAAGGTTATAATTAATCTCTTTATTAAAACTTTCTTTTTTTAATAAACCCAAACTTTTATAAAAAATAAAAACTAGATAAAAATAACAATGAAAAAATTAATTTTAATAGTATCAGCAGCATTATTAATGTTCTCTTGTGGAACTGAAGCAACAGGAGAAAAATGTGAGAAAGACTGCAAAAAAGAAGCTTGTTCTCATGGAAACAAAGACAGCCAAGATTGTGAAAAAGATTGTAAGAAAAAATGTTGTGCTCAGGAACAAGGAAAGATGACAATTGGCTCAGAAAACCCTTCTTTAGAAACTAAACTAAAAGATATCTCTGGAACTGAAATGTACATTGAAGAATTAGGAAAAAAGAATGGATCATTAATCATTTTTTCTTGTAACACTTGTCCTTTCGTAGTAGGAAGAGGAGAAGATACTGAAGGATGGGAAAACAGATACAATGACATCAATAAAATGGCAGGAGAATTGGAAATTGGATTTGCTTTGGTAAACTCAAACGAAGGGAAAAGAGCTGATGAAGACTCTTTTGAAGCTATGGTTGAACATGCTACTGACAACAAATATGATAACATCAAATATTTGATGGATGAAAATCATGTTGTTGCTGATGCATTTAATGCAAAAACAACTCCTCATGTTTATTTATTCAATTCAGAAAACAAACTAGTTTACACTGGAGCGATTGATGATAATGTAGATAGCAAAGCTGACGTAAAAGAAAACTGGTTGGCAGATGCAATGACTAGCTTAAGCAAAGGAGAAGCAATTGCAACTCCAACTTCAAAAAATAAAGGGTGTTCTATTAAAAGAGTGAAGAAATAATAATTTCTTAATCAATATTAAAAAAGCTCCGAAATATCGGAGCTTTTTTTTTAAATAAACAAAAGGAATCCTCCAGCTGTTTCGTCTAACTTTGTATATTTATAGATGATGAAAACAATTCTCTTTATTATTTTTACTGTATTTCTTTGCGCCTCTTTTGTGCCAAAGAAAAAAAGAGGACTCACCTTCACTCCTACTTTTCAAAGAAACATAATTCAGCTTGATCGAGATTATTATAGGTACGAGGACACGATTCGTTTTTCATCTTTAAAATTTTATATTTCTAATATTAAATTACACAAAGGAAAATCTAAAACTTATTGCTTTCCGAAGAGGTTTCATTTAATCGATTTAAGCAATCCTGCTTCCCTTCGCATACTTTCACAAAAGGTGAAAAAATCCAATTGGGATTCCGTTTCTTTTACTCTCGGTATTGATAGTATTACAAATTCTGCTGGAGCATTGGGTGGAGATTTAGATCCTACAAACGGAATGTATTGGACTTGGCAAAGCGGTTACATCAATACAAAAATTGAAGGCTTTTCATCACAATGTCCGACACGAAAAAATAAATTTCAATTTCATTTAGGTGGTTTTACTTTTCCTCATCAAACAGCACAAAAAGCGACCCTCCCTTATGCCGAGGATGGAGAATACGAATTGAATTTTAGCAAATTATTTTCTACGATTAATTTAGAATCTAACCATACTATCATGAGCCCAGGAAAAAAGGCTGTGGATATGACCGAGATATTAGCAACCTGTTTTCATTCAAAACTATGAATAAAAATCTGATTGTTATAGTAGTCTTTTCCTTGTTTTTATTTGCTTTCAAATGCATGAAATATGATGGGTTAATTCCCCTTAATTTTCCTGCTCCCATTTATAATTTTGAAGAAAATCCATTAGACTCAAATAAAATAGAAATAGGAAGAACTTTATTTTATGATCCTATTTTATCCAAAGACAATACTATTTCTTGCTCTTCATGCCATTCGCCTTATAATGCTTTTGCTCATACCGATCACGATTTAAGCCACGGCATATACGACAGCATTGGAACACGAAATGCCCCAGCTTTATTTAATCTAGCATGGCACAGTTCTTTCATGTGGGACGGAGCAATTAATCATTTGGATATGCAGGCATTAGCTCCAATAAATCACGCAGGAGAAATGGGAGAAACCACAAAAAATGTGGTGGATAAACTAAATAAATCCTCCATTTATCCCGTATTATTTGAAAGTGCTTTTGGCACAAAAGAAATTACAGGAGAATTAATGTTAAAAGCATTAACTCAGTTTCAATTGACTTTAGTTTCTGCAAATTCCAAATACGACCAAGTAAAATCAGGAGAAAAATTCTTTTCTTCAAAAGAGCAAAACGGATATAAATTATTTAAACAAAACTGTAATTCTTGCCATACCGAACCGCTATTTTCTAGCTATCAATTTGCTAATAATGGACTGCCTATTGATTCTACTTTATCAGATTATGGAAGGAAAAGAATAACTCAAAAAACAGAAGACAATATGCTGTTTAAAATTCCTAGTTTGAGAAACTTAAGTTATTCATACCCTTACATGCATGACGGAAGATTTAACAAATTAAACCAAGTACTAAATCACTATACAAACGGAATAAAAGATAGTCCAACATTGAGTCTCAAATTAAAAAAGAAAATTACATTTTCTTCTAATGAAAAAGTAGATTTAATAGCTTTTCTTAAAACTTTGGATGATAAAGCGTTTGTTTTTAACCCAAAAAATAAATTTCCAAGAAGTATATTATTGCCGGAGAAGGATTAAACAATTAAACTCGTCTACTAAGTATAAAATTTACAGCAAATTACAAGCCCTATGAAAAAAATAATATTAATTATAACAGCCTACCTTATTGCAACAATGAGCTATAGCCAAACAAATCCAGTAATAACAGATTGGTTACAAAACAACACTGTTTTAGGAACTTATTATGTATCGGGTAATTCTTTAGCTATTTCAAATAATGTTTTGATAAACTGTCAATCTGTTCAGTATAATACTACAGATGTGTATGTATCTACCAAAGGAATTCCAGCTTATCCTACAGGTCCTTTTTTAGATGGAAATCCTTCCCTTGCATCCGATCAAAATGCTATTTTTAAATTCCCATTAGCCCCTGTTGAAAACACAGGAACAAAAACTGCAACCACTGGAGGTAATATTGGTGTTTTTATTAATGGAGTAGCTCTATTTGATTACCGAGATGGAGTAGCTTGGAACAATGCAACAAGCGCACTTTGTGGCGGACCAGGAAATCCACCTTGCCCAGGAGGACCAATGGCAACACAAGATTGGAACCGTGATGCAATCCCAGCAGAAAAAGGAGGTTTCGATTGCTCCAAAGGACATCCTGCAAGGGGAAATTACCACCACCATCAAAACCCAAGTGCTTTTAAACTAGACAAAGTAGTTATCTCTACAATTTGCAATTTATATGATGCAGATGGATTGTATACAATAGACTCTAGTTCTCATTCACCACTTATTGGATTTGCCTATGATGGATTCCCAGTTTATGGAGCTTATGGCTTTGCAGACACAAATGGAACTGGTGCAATCGTAAGAATTAAATCTGGGTACCAATTAAACACTGCAACCACAAGAACAAATGGTCCTGCTGTGAATACCACTTATTTTAATGGCTATTTTAGAGAAGACTACCAATTTATAGCTCATCCTACAGATTTAACTTATTTGGACGAACACAATGGAAGATGGTGTAAAACACCCGAATATCCAAATGGAACTTATGCTTATTTTGCAACTGTAGATACCAACCACAACTCGGCTTACCCTTATGTGGTGGGGCCAACATTTTATGGCGTTTATGCCAATGCAAAAGTCACTTCTGTCCCAAGCGGAACAACTCCTTACACCTCTACTGTGGGAATAAATAAAAATGAATTTGAAAAATTAAAGGTTACTGTCTTTCCAAATCCAGCATCCGATTTAATTGCGATTCAATTTAATGATTTGATAAAATATGATTTTGATATTGCTTTGTATAACATAAACGGAAAACGAATCAAACAATCTAAAATCAATAAAGGACAAACAATCGCCTATTTTGACATTGAAACAGTTTACGCAGGAATTTATTTGGTAAAAATTTCTAATGAGAATAATGTAAAGACTTTTAAGGTTGTAATAAAAAAATAATCCTTTATTAATCTTGACAAAAAAAGTGTTTTCAAAATATTAATCATTAAATAAAATATGAACCCTAAATTTTTATTCTCATTATAACATTTCGTACATTTAGTTCACCAAAACTAATAAATGAAAACAGAAATAATTTCCATAGGGGATGAAATACTAATCGGCCAAACAGTCAACACCAATGCAACTTGGATGGGACAAGAATTAGCAAAGATTGGAATTAAAAATAACAGAACTACCACCATAAGTGATTCTTATGAAGAAATTACTGAATCCTTAAAATTAGCCGAATCTCGTTCGAATTTGATTCTAATTACTGGAGGCTTAGGCCCAACCAAAGACGACATTACAAAAAAAGTATTGTGCGATTATTTTGATTCTAAACTAGTACTTAATGAAGAAGTGTTGTCAGATATTCAAGCCTACTTCAAAACTCGCAATAAACCTTTCTTGGAAATAAACAACATGCAAGCCTTGTTGCCAGAAAAAGCTACAATTCTCAGGAATTTAGTAGGGACAGCATCTGGAATGTGGTTCGAAAGAAATGGAAAAGTTTTTGTTTCTATGCCCGGAGTTCCTTACGAAATGAAATATCTCATGAAAGAAGGAGTGTTTCCAAAAATAAAAGAACAATTTGGAATTAGCGAATTGGTACACAGAACAGTTTTAACCCACGGAATTGGGGAATCGTTCCTTGCAGACATCATTGAAGATTGGGAGAATAAACTGAGAGAAAATGGCTTAGACATGGCTTACTTACCCTCTCCAGGACTAGTGAAATTAAGAGTTACTTCTACCGCAGGTAACAAAAAATTGGTAGATGAATTCTGTGATAAATTGTATCAATTAATTCCTCAATATATTTTTGGTGAAGGAAAAATTACTTTGCAGGAAACAGTTGCCAACTTATTAATCAAAAATAAGAAAACGCTTTCTCTTGCCGAGAGTTGCACAGGCGGATATGCGTCTCACTTATTCACAAAAATATCGGGAAGCTCTAGGTTCTATGAAGGTTCTATCGTTTGTTATTCTTACGATATAAAAGAAAAAGAACTGAATGTTCCTCACGATTTATTACTCCAAAAAGGAGCTGTAAGTAAAGAGATAGTAGAAATATTAAGTGATGAAATAAGAAAAAAATACAGAACAGATTATTCCATTTCTATTTCAGGAATTGCAGGTCCATCTGGAGGAACTCCAGACAAACCGGTGGGTTCAGTATGGGTTTCGGTAAGAAATGAAAAAACAGTAGTTTCTAAGCTATTCAATTTTGGGAATAACAGAGAAAGAAATATTTCTCAATCGGCTTTGGCTGCAATTAATCTGTTGCGAGAATTAATTATAAAAGAAAACGAATGAACAGCTATCAATCCATTTTCAATTCGCAAAAAACTTTCTTTATTCAAGAATTAAGAGCGCAATCTATTTCTTCAAGAATAAAAAAATTGAAGACTTTAAAAAATTGGATTAAGAAAAATGAAAAAATAATTTGTGCTGAAATAAAAAAAGACTTTAATAAAGGAACAGAAGAAGTTTTATTGACCGAAATAAAACCAATTTTAGATGAAATAAATCATGCAATTAATCATATTTATGATTGGACGAGAGAAGAGAAAGTCCCTAATCCTTTGGGTTTTATAGGCTCAAAATCTAAAATAATTATAGAACCAAAAGGAGTTACATTAATTATTGCACCATGGAATTACCCTTTCAATTTGTGTATTGGACCACTAGTTTCATCAATTACAGCAGGAAACACAGCAATAATAAAACCTTCCGAAAATACTCCACATACTGCCGAGTTGATTAAAAAAATGATTGCAGAATTATTTCAGGAACAAGAAGTAACAGCCATAACTGGAGATTATTTAGTCTCTCAAGAATTATTGAAATTGCCTTTTGATCATATTTTCTTTACAGGAAGTCCGCAAGTAGGAAAAATTGTGATGAAAGCTGCAGCAGAGAACTTAACTTCTGTGACTTTGGAGTTAGGTGGAAGAAATCCTGCAATAGTAGATGAAACAGCAAACATAAAAGATGCAGCACAAAAAATTGTGTGGGGAAAATTTCTTAATTCAGGTCAAACATGTATTGCTCCCAACTATGTTTATGTACACGAATCCAAAAAATCAGAGTTAGAAAAAGAATTAATCAAACAAATTGAAATTCAGTTCTCCAAAAAGAACACAGAGGTAAGCCATATTGTAAATAAGAATCATTTTGATAGGATAAATTCACTGTTAGAAGAGTCAATAAAAAGGGGAGCAGAATTAAAATACGGAGGAAGAAAGTTGGAGGATATTAATTACCTCTCTCCTTCTATTTTGACTAATGTTACGAAAGACTCTCCTGTTTTTCAAGATGAAATTTTTGGTCCGTTATTGCCTATTTTAACTTTCAATAAATTGGAAGAAACTATCAAAACTATCAATGAAATAGAAAAACCATTGGCTTTGTATGTGTTTTCTAAATCTAGAAAAAATCAACACTTCATTATACAAAATTCCAGTGCTGGAACTACGGCAATAAATGAAACTACCATACAATTTGCTCAACCCAATTTACCGTTTGGAGGAGTAAATCACAGTGGAATTGGAAAAGCACATGGAAAATATGGATTCATTGAATTCTCAAATCAAAGAGCAGTTTTAAAACAAAGAATTGGCCTCACATCTCTTAAACTAATTTCCCCACCTTATACTAATTTCAAAAGGAAATTAATTCGGTTTATCACTTTTAGACTTTAAATTTCGACAGTTAAATCTGAACTTCTTGAGAATAATCTTCTTTGAGTTGAAATATTCAAATGGTTATTGTATTTTTAACAAAAAGCAATATAAACTCATGTATAGATTAATTTCAGTTCCATTTATTTTATTACTAATTATTTCTAATAATGTTTTAAGTCAAACACTCCAAGACAATTTTGATGGCTATGGAAACATCTCAATTTGGGAGGGCGACAATTGTAATATTGATACAAGCTTCAATAATCCTTTTTCTTCAGCAATAAACAGTTCTACTAAAGTATTAAAATATGATGATTATGGAAGCGCTTATGCAAATGTGAAATTTGATATTGGAAGAAATCTCAATCTATCTCAAAACAATGTTATTTCATTAAAAATATATGTTCCTTCTTCTGGAATAACAGGAACACAAAACAACCAAGTTTCTCTAAAATTACAAAATGGGAATCTAACTTCTCCTTGGTCTAATCAGACTGAAGTAATAAAAAACATTATACTAAACCAATGGCAAACTGTCACTTTTGATTTTGCAAACGATCCTTATATAAATTTTGATGCAAGTTCGCCAGCTCCAATTCTAAGAACAGATTTTAATCGAGTACTTATTCAAGTAAATGGAGAAAACAATACAGATCAATTAATAGCTTATATAGATGACTTTATTTATTACGATACAGTTGTCGTGGGTCCAACTTTTAATCAATTGGTTTGGTCTGATGAATTCAATGCTAATGGAGCAATAAGTAATGTAAATTGGTTTCATCAGACTCAATTACCCGGATCTGGGAGTTGGTTCAATGGAGAACAACAACACTATACAAATCGAATAAATAACTCTATTGTTAGTAATGGGAACTTGAACATTATTGCAAAAAAGGAAGTTTTTTCTGATCAGGGTCAAACCAAAAATTATACTTCTGCTCGATTGAATTCTAAATTTGCGTTTAAATATGGTAAAGTAGAAGTAAGAGCAAAACTACCTTCAGGAGTTGGAACTTGGCCAGCAATTTGGACATTAGGGAAAAACATCAATGAGGCAGGAGCATATTTTCAAACTCAAGGACATGGAACAACCACTTGGCCAGCTTGTGGAGAAATAGATATTATGGAACATTGGGGAGGCAATCAAAACTTTGTTCAAAGCGCTATGCACACACCATCCAGTTTTGGTGCAACTGTAAATCATGGCGGTCAATCAATTCAAACTGCATCTTCTAATTTTCATGTTTATACATTAGAATGGACTAAAGATAAAATGGTTTTCAGTGTTGACAACACCATCCATTACACCTACAATCCAGTAATAAAAGATGCAAGTACCTGGCCTTTTGATAAAGAACAATATTTACTACTCAATTTTGCAATACAACCCAGTATAGCTAGTAGTTTCACAAAAGATACATTGATTATTGATTATGTTAGAGTCTATAAAGAGAGTTTTGTTTCTATAAATGAAATAGAGAGACGAGAATCACATAACATATATCCAAATCCTGTAAAAAATGAGTTAACTATTCAATTAAAGCAAAGTAGTAATCAATTAATTAAATTCAGTATTTATAGTGTGAGTGGAGTTCTAGTTCACAATGAGATGACTTACTCTAACAATAAATTTTTTAAAATTAAAAATTTAGGAAACCTGCCGAAGGGATTGTATTTAGTAAGGTATTCTATTGATAACATCCAATATGTAAATAAATTTATAAAAAAATAGAAGTTTTTTTAGTCTAATTTATAAAAAAACAACATAATACCGTATCTTCGCATGCAATTAAAGAAAATCAAACTACTATGTTAAATTCTAAAATTGTGAAAGAAGGACTTACCTATGATGATGTACTTCTTATCCCAGCTTATTCAAATGTTCTACCAAATGCAGTAACACTTGAATCAAAATTCACCAAAAACATCTCGTTAAATACGCCCATCCTTTCTGCTGCTATGGATACAGTAACAGAATCGGAATTGGCTATTGCTATTGCGCAACAAGGAGGAATTGGTATCATTCACAAAAACATGACTGCGGCTCAACAAGCCAAAGAAGTAAGAAAAGTAAAAAGAAGCGAAAGCGGAATGATACAAGATCCTGTTACGTTATCAGAAAAAGCAAATGTGGGAGAAGCTTTAAATTTGATGGCAGAATTTAAAATTGGAGGAATTCCAATTATTGATGAAGCTGGAACTTTGAAAGGAATTGTTACAAATCGTGATTTAAGATTTGAGAAACAAAGAGATAAAAAAATTACGGAAGTAATGACTTCAGGAAATTTGGTTACCGCTTTGAATGAAATCTCTCTTTTAAAAGCAGAAAAAATACTGCAAGAACATAAAATTGAAAAATTACTTATAGTTGATAAATCGTATAAATTAACAGGATTAATTACGTACAGAGACATTATAAAAGTAAAAAAACACCCAAACTCGTGTAAAGACGAACACGGAAGATTAAGAGTGGGTGCAGCCGTAGGTGTTACAAATGATACCATTGAAAGAGTTACTGCTTTGGTGGGAGCTGGAGTAGATGCGATTGTAATTGATACAGCTCACGGACATTCACAAGGTGTTGCTGATAAATTGGTATTAGTAAAAAAAGCATTCCCAGAATTACAAGTAATCGTAGGAAATGTAGCTACAGCAGAAGCTGCTAGATTTTTGGCAGACCATGGAGCAGATGCAGTAAAAGTAGGAATTGGTCCTGGATCAATTTGCACAACTAGAATCATTGCAGGAGTTGGTGTACCACAATTATCAGCTATAATGGATGTAGCAGAAGAACTAAAAGGAACAGGAATTCCTGTTATTGCAGATGGTGGAATAAGATTTACAGGAGACATTGTAAAAGCAATTGCTGCTGGAGCAAGTTCTGTAATGCTTGGTTCTATGTTTGCTGGAGTCGCAGAATCGCCAGGAGAAACAGTAATATACCAAGGAAGAAAATTCAAAACATACAGAGGAATGGGATCTTTGGAAGCAATGAAAAAAGGTTCAAAAGATAGATATTTCCAAGATTCTGAAAGTGACGATAAAAAATTAGTTCCTGAAGGAATCTCAGGAAGAGTAGCTTTTAAAGGCGATTTAAGTGAAGTAATGCATCAATTAATTGGTGGATTAAGATCAGGAATGGGATATTGTGGTGCAGGTAATGTTGAAGCTTTAAAAGAAGCTAAATTTACTAGAATTACTTCTGCTAGTATTGTGGAAAGTCACCCACATGATGTAACGATTACAAGAGAAGCTCCAAATTATAGTTTAAAATAATAACTTCATATTAACTAAAAAAACAATAAATTAGCGTTTCAAAAATAAAAATACAGTAAGCAAATTATGAAAAAATCAATTTTAGTTGCCCTTTCAATCACTCTATTTTCATTGGTCTCAATGGCACAAGAAATAAATCCAGTTCTTATCACAATAGATGGTAAAGAAATAAGAAAAAATGAATTCTTATCTATTTATACTCAAAACAATAATGAACCAAAGTTTGACAAAGCTTCAATGGATGATTACTTAGATATTTTTGTAAAATATAAACTGAAAGTATTTGAGGCAGAAGAAATGGGGTTTGACACTATTAAAAGGTTAAAAAATGAACTGAATGGTTATGTGAATAAATCTGCTGAAAAATATTTGTCAGATTCTGAAGCAACTGAAAGCTTAATACAAGAAGCTTACGAGAGAAAGAAATATGAAATAAAAGCGAGTCATATATTAATTACAAAAGGAGGTGATACTTATAAAAAAGCACTAGAAATAAGAGCAGAAATTATAAAGTCTGGAGATTTTGAAGCTGCTGCTGCAAAATACTCCCAAGATCCTTCTGTAAAAGACAACAAAGGGAGCTTAGGTTATTTTACTGTTTTTCAAATGCTTTACTTATTTGAGGAAGCTGCATACACAACAAAAGTAGGCGATATTTCTATGCCTGTAAAAACTAAATTTGGTCATCACTTAATAAAAGTATACGATAAAAGAAAGAACAAAGGAAGAGTTAAAGTAGCTCATATCTATTCTAAAATCCCAAAAGAAGGAGATGAAAATGCGAAGGAAAATGCTAGAGTGAAAATTGAAGAAATTTATAGTTTAGTAAAAGCAAAAAATAAATCTTTTGAGGACTTTGCAAGAGAATACTCAGATGATAATACTTCTGCACAAAAAGGGGGAGAATTAGATTGGTTTACTTCTGGAAGAATGGTTCCTGAATTTGAAGATGTTGCTTTTTCATTGAAAAATAAAGGAGATATTTCTGAACCTTTTCTTACCTCTTATGGATGGCACATAATAAAAATGCTTGAGCTCGAAGAGATTGGGACATACGAAAAACTTAAGCCAGAAATTGAAAACAATATCTCTAGAGGTGAAAGAAGTAAAAAATCTACTGAATTTTTTGTAAATAAATTAAAGAAAGAATACCGATTTAAAGACAAATCAAAACGCTGGATCAAAAATTCTTACAACCCTAAAGTAGAATCAAAATTAGATATTAACGATTCTAAAATTGCTTTTAAATTTAAAAAGGAAGAAGGTTTTTTTAAAAAATATACCAAAGTAACAGTTTCAGATTTTAAAGATTTTCTTTCAAAAATACCTGCAAACTCTCAACAAGATATCGAAGCATTTTACAAAGACTATACAAATAGCTATATCTTTCAATACGAAAAATCTATTCTTTACGATAAGTATCCTGATTATAAAGCATTGATGCAACAGTTTAAAGATGGTATCTTATTGTTTGAAATCTCTGATCAAAAAGTTTGGAACAAATCAAGTAAAGATACAACCGGACTTAAAGAGTTCTTTTCAATGAAGCAAAAAAAATATCAATGGAAAGCTAGACAAGATGTAGAAATATATACCTCAGCAAAAAAAGATGTTATTTTTGAAGCAAACAAAATGGCTAAAGACAAGAATGTTACTTCTCTTGAAATAATGAATAATTTAAACAAAACTTCAAGATTAAATCTTTCTTTGGAGCAAGGAAAATATGAAGTAGAAGAGAAAAAAATACTTGAAAAATTTCCACCAACTTTGGGTGTTTCACAACCAGTAATTGAAAACGGAAAATTTGTGTTTGTAAGAATAAAAGCATTAATACCTTCTGGAAATAAAGAACTAAAAGATACAAGAGGAGCTGTAATTTCTGACTATCAAGTATATTTAGAAGAAGAGTGGATTAAAAGCTTAAAAGCTAAATACAATGTTGTAATAAATAAAGAAGCTGTATACTCACTAGGAAAATAAACTAAACCATAAAATAAAATCATACCATGACAAAAACAATCAAATTAATTCCTGTAATTTTTGCTTCCATTCTAATCTTTGGAACATCTTGTAATAAATATGAAGACGGACCAAAATTATCTTTAAGATCTAAAAAAGCAAGAATGACCAATACTTGGAAAATTATTACGGCTACAGATGCTGATGATGATGTTACAGCAGGTTATGAAGGAATTACTTGGACGTTTACTGAAGATGGTTCATACACAAGAGGAGGAGAAACAGCTGCCGGTTTTGAACCAAATGAAACAGGAAAATGGGAATTCGGAAAAATAGATGGGAGAAATAAAACTCAATTAATCATTTCCACTGATGGTATTGTTACGCCAAAAAAATGGATAATCACAAGATTAAAAAATGATGAACTGTGGCTTAAGCAAGAACAAGCTCAAGATACATATGAAACTCGTAAGCTAGAAGGACAAGATTAATTTAATTCAATTTTAAACATAAAAAAAGGCTACTGAAATTCAGTAGCCTTTTTTTTATGTAATAATGTATATTTTTTAAAATCTAAACCCTGCTGTTACCATAAAGTTATTTAGTGTTCTGTCAACTATTGTTGCAGTAACTAAGCTTGGATCATACAAATAACTTTCTTCTTTCCACTGTGACCTTAAATAAGTCATATCTAATGAGAAGTTTCTATTTTTATATCCAATCCCTCCAGAGAAATTTGTTCTTGAAGCATCCACCTGAGCTTGTTCGTCTTTTATTGGAGAACCATAATAAGCGTAACCACCTCTCAAGGTCCAAAAATTTGTTAATCTAAATTCTGCTCCAGCTTTAAATATGGAAGCTCCTTGATAAATAGTAGAAGCTGTACTATTTGAAACGTCAAAATTATCTGATTTACTGACGCCTAGTTCATCCTTAAGAATAGCACTTGTATAATCTACGTACTCATATTCAAAAGTCAAGAACCCTCTTTTCTTATATAATAAAGCAATACTTCCCATTACTCTTCCGGGAGTCTTTAGCCTGTAGTTAAAATCTCCATCTGGGGATGGTTTAATTGCATCATAATAATTATCAGTAAAGTCTGATGTGATTTGAGTAGAATATTGGTCTGTTAATGAATACCAAGTTGGAGTATGAACTGCAATCCCTACTCTCAAAAACTTAACCGGAGCATAAATCAATCCTAGTTTCATATTGAAACCAGAACCTTCTGTAGAAACATCTTCTTTCATTGAAAAACCTTCTGTATCATACACAGAATCTACTTTTACAAATTTTTCAGTGTAAGTTGAAGAAGTATTGTATCGTATCCTTGGGAATCCTATACTTCCTCCCACATATAATTTTCCATTGTAATTTCCACTAAATGCTATATCTGTTTGGTATTGTGCACCTCTTGTTACAGTTCTTTTTGTTTGCTCTATTTCTGCATCATATTCATTGTACCAAGGAGTGTAAACACCCGATAAACTATCGTGAACAATTAAAGAGGCATCAAAGGCTAAGCCTTCATAAAAATCGGAAGTCTCATTCAAAGGAATATTATTTTCATTCAAATAATTAGTATAAGAAGTCAACAAAGATTTATTGTTCTTCCCTTCTATATTTGTTCTACCATGAAAATCATTAGTTCTATTAGAAGTAATTCCAAATTGAAAATATTTCCATAAAGTTGCTTTCTCAAAAGAAATAGGTTTTACAAAAACCACTCCCACATTACTCACATTAAAATTTGCTTTGCTCGCATTTAGCGTATTTCCATCATAAGCCCCTTTTGATTGTGTAAATGTTAAGTCTCCTGTAAAACTAAAATCAGACCGACTGTATCTTCCCATTCCTGCAGGGTTCATTGAAATTGCAGACATATCTGCACCCAAAGCTCCCATTGCTCCTCCAAGTCCAGCATATCTTGCTGTTCCATTATAATTAAGATAACTATACCTTAGGGCGTCTGTTTCATTTTGAGAATTAGCCGAAAAAGCCATAAGAATCCCAAAAAAAATGAATGAATATCTTTTCATTTTAATTATTTTTTAGTGTAAGTGACTGATATTATCTTCTTCCTCCTCTTGATGAACTACTTCCTCTTGACGATCCTGAAGAACTACTTCTCGAAGGAGAAGATGAACTTCTTGATGGTGAAGACGTTCTTGAGGAACCAGATGACCTTGAAGAACCTGAATTTCTTGAAGGTGAAGTTCTAGTTGGTCTTGATCTACCAGGAGTTGTTCTCGAAGGACTAGTTCTCGTTGGTGAAGTTCTCGTTGGTGCTGTTCTCAAAGGAGTTGTTCTTCTTGGTGAAGTTCTCGAAGGAATTGTTCTTGTAGGAATTCCTCTGCTTGGAGTTGTTCTTGATGGTGAAGAACCAACAGTTCTTCTTGAAGGCTTTCCAATTGATCTTCTTTTAGGTGTAGTAGAACGTCTTGTTGGCACAGCTCTTTCTTTGGTAACAGTTACTCCAGTTCTTTTTGAAGAGGGCGTTGAACTTGTTCTTAAAGCTCTAGAGGGTTTAGCTGAAATAACTGAAGGGCTTTTGTCACCTACTCTAGTTTTTGAAGACCTTGCTGGTGAAGTTCTTCTAACTGGCGCTCCCACAGATCTCATTGTTGCTCCTGACGCTCTAGTTGGAGCAATTACAGCAGCAGCTCTTGCCGGTCTAGCTGTTCTTATTGAATTTCCTGCAGATTGTCTCCCTGCATAAGTATTTGTGTTTTGAGTAATCCCTGATGAATTAATTGTTCTCGAATTTGACCTTCTATTCCCATAAGTGGATGATAATCTTGTTCCAGCCCCTCTACTTTCTCTTCTTCCGTAATACCTTGATCTGTTATTATTGTCTCCATTTGAAGCATAAACTCCATCTCTAAAACCTTGATTATATGCATAACCATTATTACCCCAACCATTGTTTCCCCATCCATTATTACCCCATCTATTGTTTCCCCATCCATTGTTTCCCCATCCATTGTTTCCCCATCCATTGTTTCCCCATCCATTATTTCCCCATCCATTGCTATTCCATCCGTAGTTATAACCTACATTCCATCCTGAGTAAGAACTCCATCCCATATTCCATCCTGGTCTTCTGAAATTCCTCCCATACCCCCAAGCGTTAGGAGAATAGTATCCTACATTAGTGTAAAACGGATCAAAATAAGAGTATCCAGAAATTCTATTGTCAAATCTTCTAAATCTCGAAGAATATTCGTAGTCTCCATAATAATTGTTCGTTATGTATGTATTTCCACTAGAATCTGAATTTGTTTTAGCATTGTATGAAGGATCATAATATTCGTCATTTTCTATCCAAGCTCCTGCATCTTCCCCATCTGAAAATTCTGTTGCATTATTGGTAGTATTCGCATCAGAATTTTTTGTTCCTGAAGTATTGTCAGAATAGATATCATCAAAATCCTCAAACCCATTTTGGGAAAAAGAATTTAAACTAATTAGTGCTAGGGCAGAAATAAGTAGATAGTTAAGTTTCATAGTTGTTATTTTTAATTAAAATGACCTTTCTTTATAATCCACTTCTAGTTTACATAAATTTATCTAAATTTGGAAGCGTATATTAACGTAAAAATAACAAAGACTGTGCCACACTAAATATTATGAGTAAAAAATTAACCAAGAGAAGTGACAATTATTCCGAATGGTATAATGAGCTAGTTGTAAAAGCTGATTTAGCTGAAAATTCAGGAGTTAGAGGATGTATGGTAATTAAACCATATGGGTATGCTATTTGGGAAAAAATGAAAGACGAACTGGACAGACAGTTCAAGGAAACAGGACATCAAAATGCCTATTTCCCAATTTTTGTTCCTAAAAGTATGTTTGAAGCGGAAGAAAAAAATGCAGAAGGATTTGCAAAAGAAGCTGCAATCGTTACACACTATAGATTAAAAAATGACCCAGACAAACCTGGGAAATTAATGGTGGATCCAAATGCTAAGCTTGAAGAAGAACTGATTGTAAGACCAACTTCGGAAGCAATTATATGGAGTACTTATAAAAGGTGGATTCAATCTTATAGAGATTTACCAATAAAGATAAACCAATGGGCAAATGTGGTAAGGTGGGAAATGAGAACAAGATTGTTTTTAAGAACTGCTGAATTTTTATGGCAAGAAGGACATACTGCACACGCTACAAAAGCAGAAGCAATAGCAGAAACAGAACAAATGTTACACGTTTATGCAAATTTTGCCGAAGAACACATGGCTATGCCTGTTCTTAGAGGAAGAAAAACAGATAGCGAAAGGTTTGCAGGAGCTGAAGACACATTGTGTATTGAAGCATTGATGCAAGATGGAAAAGCATTACAAGCTGGTACTTCTCATTTCTTAGGTCAAAATTTTGCAGATGCATTTGATGTGAAGTTTGTAAACAAAGAAGGAAAACAAGAATTAGTTTGGGGAACATCTTGGGGCGTATCAACTAGACTAATGGGAGCTTTAATTATGGCTCACTCAGATGATGCTGGATTAGTATTGCCTCCAAAATTAGCACCTATTCATGTAGTAATTATTCCTATCTACAAAAATGACGAACAAAAAGACTTAGTTATGGGAGCTGCTTCTAAAATAGAAACAGAACTAAAAAAAGCTGGAGTAACTGTAAAACTTGATTTTGATGAAAACAGAAAGCCAGGCTGGAAATTTGCAGAATATGAGTTAAAGGGAGTTCCATTGAGGATTGCTATTGGACCAAGAGATGTAGAAAACAATGTGATAGAATTGGCTCGTAGAGATACTCAAACTAAAGAGTCTGTTCCTCAAGAAGGATTGGGAAGTTATATTTCTAATTTATTAGATGTGATTCAAGACACTATCTATAAAAAAGCTCTTACCTACAGAGACGAACATATAACTGAAGTGAATGATTATAATGAATTCAAAGAAGTATTGGAATCTAAAGGAGGTTTTATTTCTGCACATTGGGATGGAACGGAAGAAACTGAAGAAAAAATAAAAAAAGAAACAAAAGCTACTATTAGATGCATACTATTGGATAACAAAAAAGAAGAAGGAACCTGTATGTATTCTGGAAAACCTTCGTCTGAAAGAGTAATATTTGCAAAAGCTTATTGATATGGAAAATGAAGAATTAGATAAAATAACAGAAATGTTGTGCACAAAATCAGTTTTAAAACAGGATGTTTTTAAAAATACAGTAGACCAATTTCAAGTTTTAAAGAAAGTAGCAATAAGTCTTGTCGACAGAATTAAAGAAAAGGTATGCTCTAAAGATGATAGAATTATCATTGATTACCATGAAAAGAGTAAGTATGAATTTCATATAATTTTAGCAGGAGATATTCTTGTTTTTAATTTACACTCCAATGTATTTAAATTTGATGAGAACCACACAATATGGAAAACACCCTATTTAGAAGAAGACGAGAGCCGAGGATATACAGGAATAATAAATGTATATAATTTTTTATCCGATTCTTTTCGATTCAATAGAGTGAATGATTTTGGTTATTTGATAGGAAGACTTTTTGTGAATAACGAAAATCATTTTTATGCAGAGGGAAAAAGAACATTAAGTTTTTTATATACTGACTTTGCTAACTTAAATTTTGACCCTCCTTTGATGGAAGATATCATTGAAAACTTAATGATTCACATCCTGGAATTTGACCTTTATGCTCCACTTTATGAGCTTGTTAGCGAAGTTTCTGTGCACGAAGTAAAAACCACTGGAGACTCTATTCAATTGAAAACTGGGAAGAGAATGGGATTCCAATTTTCAACAGATGTAAATATTAAGTAAAAAAAACTTGAATTCTTTTTGAAATTAAAAAAAAGGTTCTAAATTTGCATTCCCAAATAATAAAGGGGAAGACATTTTGGCCCGTTCGTCTAACGGCTAGGACGCAGGATTTTCATTCCTGCAATAGGGGTTCGATTCCCCTACGGGCTACATAGTTTAAACTAATTTAAAATAAAACATTATGGCTAATCACAAGTCAACTAAGAAAAGAATCAGATCAACAGAAGTAAGAAGACTTAGAAATAAGTACTACCACAAATCTGCTAGAACTGCAATTAAAAAATTGAGAGGAATGGAAGACAAGAAAGAAGCTACTGCTTTTTTACCTGTTGTATCAAGTATTCTTGATAAACTTGTGAAAAGAAATGTAATTCACAGAAATAAAGCTTCTAACTTGAAGTCTAGCCTAACTATAAAAGTGAATAGCTTATAATTCGTTTAAAACAATTATTTAAAAACCATCTCGATAAATCGTGATGGTTTTTTTTTGCGTAAAACTGAAATAAATTACCTAATCTCCGTATCTTTACTACTTAAAATTTAACTGATATCCACTCCAAAAAATGAAAATTTCTTACAACTGGCTAAACGAATATTTAAACTTAACCACTACTCCTGAGCAAACTTCGGAAATTCTGACTGACATTGGTCTGGAAGTAGAAAAGGTGGAAACTGTAGAACAAATAAAAGGTGGACTAAGCGGACTTGTAATTGGAGAAGTGATGCAAGCAGTTAAACACCCTGGTGCCGATACTTTGAAAATAACTAAAGTAAACATTGGAACAGAAACACTTTCTATTGTTTGTGGAGCACCTAATGTAGCTGTAGGACTAAAAGTAGTAGTCGCAACTATAGGAACAGTTTTGTATTCAGAAAATGGGGAGTCATTTAAAATTAAAAAATCAAAAATACGAGGAGAAGAATCTTTTGGGATGATTTGTGGAGAAGATGAAATTGGCATTGGCAAAGGAAATGATGGAATAATGGAATTGGATAGCACTGCTAAAATAGGATTGCCAGCTGCCGATTATTTTGATTTAAAAAATGATACTATGTTCGAAATTGGATTAACTCCAAACCGAGCAGATGCAATGAGCCATTTTGGTGTTGCCAGAGATTTGATGGTAGCTTTGAAACATAAAAATATTTTACCAAAAGAAGCAAAAACTTGCTCTCCCTCAGTTGCAAATTGGAAAATTGACAATAACGATTTACCAATTACTATTGAAGTAAAGAATACAGATGCTTGTCCAAGGTATGCAGGTGTAACTATCTCAGGAATAAAAGTAGAAGAATCTCCTGAATGGATAAAAACAAGATTGAATGCGATTGGATTATCGCCAATAAACAACATTGTAGACATTACAAACTTCGTTCTTCACGAATTGGGACAACCGCTTCATGCTTTTGATGCTGCAAAAATTGAAGGAAACAAAGTAATCGTAGCTACTGCAAATGCAAAAGACAAGTTCACTACTTTGGATGAAACCGAAAGAGAACTGCACGAAGAAGATTTGATGATAAACGACTCTTCTAAACCAATGTGTATTGCAGGAGTATTTGGAGGTTTAAATTCTGGAGTAACCGAATCTACTACTTCTATTTTCCTTGAAAGTGCGTATTTTAATCCGGTATCGGTTCGTAAAACAGCCAAAAGACAAGGATTGAATACAGATGCATCTTTCCGTTTTGAAAGAGGAATAGACCCAGAAACAGTAGTTTATGCTTTGAAAAGAGCTGCTCTACTAATCAAAGAAATTGCTGGAGGAACTATTTCATCAGAAATTCAAGAAAGCTACCCTACTCCTATCAAAAACCAAATCGTAGCCTTTAATTACGACAATTGTAACCGCCTTATTGGAAAATATATTCCAACTGAAACAATTGATTCAATTTTAGAGGATTTAGATATAAAAACGATTTCTAATACAAAAGGAACACTTTCTCTTGAAGTACCTGCTTACAGAAATGATGTATTGAGAGAAGCGGATGTAACTGAAGAAATTTTAAGAATCTACGGATTCAATAACATTCCTGTTCCAGAGAAATTAAATACTTCTATCACTTACAGAGAGAAAACGGATTCTAGAATATTAATGAATACGGTATTGGACAGACTAAGCGACAATGGTTTTGCTGAGATTATGTCTAACTCATTGACGAAGTCTAGCTATTTAACCGCATTTGAATCAAAGAAAATTAATCCTGATTATGCAGTAAAGATGCTTAATCCATTGAGTAGCGAATTAGACGTTATGCGCCAGTCGTTATTGTTTAATGGAATGGAGGCTATTATTTACAACAGCAACCGTAGGAATAACGATTTGAAATTGGTAGAATTTGGAAAAACTTACTTCAAATACGAATCGGGATACGAGGAGAATCAAGTTCTAGCTTTATTTATAACAGGAAATACAACTTCAGAAAACTGGGAAGAAGCACAACAAAAAGCTGATTTCTTTTCTATAAAGAAAGAAGTAATCAATACTTTGAAAAGACTTGGGATTTATAAAAACTTCCAAATAAGTGCTACTAAAAATGAGTTGTTGGCTGAAGGATTATCATATTCCATCAATAAAAAGCCTGTGGCAGACTTTGGAAAAGTATCGAACAAGGTAGTGTCTCACTTTGGAGTGAAACAAGCTGTGTATTATGCAGAAATTAATTGGGACAGTGTATTGGCATTAATGATAATGAACAAAACGAAATACAAGGAATTGGCAAAATTCCCTACTTCGCGTAGAGATTTATCTTTATTGATTGATAAAACTGTAAAGTTTAAAGAAATAGAAGAAATTGCTTCTAAAGTAGACCGTAAAATTCTAAAAGAAATTGGTTTGTTCGATATCTACGAAGGGAAAAACGTAGCCGAAGGAAAAAAATCATATGCTGTTAGCTTCCTTTTCCAAGATGAAAGCAAAACTTTAGTAGACAAGCAAATTGAAAAGATTATGACTAAGATTCAGAGTGAATTGGAGAGTAAATTAGGAGCAAGTTTGAGATAATGAAGACGAAAAAATATATTTATATAATCATAATTAGTATTTTAACATTAAGTTGTAATTCTAATAAAAATGATTTTGATAAAAAACTTATTAAACTTGCTGAAGAAGAATCAAAAAAAGCAGTAATTTTTGGAGATATTTATACAAGACCAGCAAGAAACAAAGGAGATAACAAAAGTGAAGCCGCTCAACAATATTTTTTATATCATAAAATAAAACGTGAATTTGAATCTACAATTGAAATTTGTAACATAATAATAAAAAACACAGATGATGATTCATTCTACTATAATGAATTAAATAACAATTTGGACACTATTTATTTTCTTGTTGACAAGATACTTTTTTATCAAAACGGTTTTTCTTCAATAACAATTGACAACATTACTGACACTTTTTACGCAAATGATTATTTAAATTTTCTTAAATATGAATTAAAAAACAACAAAGCCGAAACAAACATACATTACACAAAATTAATATTATCACTAATTCTCAAGGACGCAACTAAAACACTTTCACATCCAAGATCATTCTTCTCAATTGATGTTAATCATATCGAACCTTTAATGATTGAGAAAGAGACTAATTTTGAATGTTATATGAATATAATAGACACTTTAAGAGACAATAAAATAATAATCGAAAGTCTAAGTGATAAAAATAACACACAAACAATTTTGTTTGATAAAACAAAAGCTATAATCCCTAAAAATTTAATTAAAAACTCAAAAGTCTTTTTAACTCTAGAAACCTCTTATGGAATCTACTCTAGCAGGGAAATCCTAAAAAGCAAATAATTAAAAAAATGAAATTACCTTTCTCACACACTTTAAAAACCATAAGCGAATTAATCGATTGTAAATTCATTGGCAGTCCTGATTTTGAAGTAACTGGAATTAATGAAATTCACAAAGTAGAAAAAGGAGATTTGGTATTTGTAGATAACGAAAAGTATTACGAAAAAGCACTAACCTCAGCTGCAACAACAATCTTAATAAACAAAGAAGTAGATTGCCCAAAAGGAAAAGCATTAATTATTTCGGAAAATCCTTTTAAGGATTTTAATAAACTAACGAGGCACTTTAACCCAACTAAAAAATGGAGTGGAGAAAATCAACACATTGATTCTTCCTCTGATATTTTTCCTAATGTAACACTTGGAGACACGGTAACAATTGGTAAAAACTGCATCCTTTATCCTGGAGTCGTAATTTACAGCCACACCACTATTGGCGATAACGTAATTATTCATGCCAACACGGTTATTGGCTCTGATGCTTTTTATTACCAAACAAAAGAAACCAAACACAACAAAATGCATTCGTGTGGTTCTGTTGTAATAGAAGACAATGTAGAAATTGGTGCTTCGTGTAGTATTGACAGAGGTGTAACGGGAGAAACAAGAATTGGAAAAGGAACTAAAATAGACGGACAAGTTCACATTGGTCACGATACCGTAATTGGAGAAAACTGCAGATTTGCGGCTCAAGTTGGGATTGCTGGTTGCGTTACCATAAAAGATAACGTTACACTTTGGGGACAAGTAGGAATTCCTGCCAATTTAACTTTACATAAAAACTCTACAGCTCTCGGTCAAGCCGGAATCATGTACGACATGGAAGAAGGTAAAAAATACCTTGGAAGTCCAGCTAAAGAAGCTAGGTTAGAGTTTAAAGAAATGGCTTTGTTGAGGAAATTACCTGAGATATTGGGGATGAAATAGTTGCTGGTGAGTTGATTACTAGTTACAAGTTTTGTATTCTCGTTTTAGTCTTCGACTCCGCTCAGGCGGACTTAAAAAAGCTCTTTTAACATTGTCCCACTGAGCGGAGTCGAAGTGTTTCCAATGAATAAAGATTCTGAAATAAATTCAGAATGACTTACAATTGCATTCCCTTAAACCTCTTAATCTTCTCATACCAATCTACTTTCATTTCGAAAGAAACAGCTTCATTTTTAATCCTATCCGATTGTTTCTCTAAAACACCTAAAACTTCTTTCCAAAGAGTATCATTTGTTTTCCAAAAACTTTCTTTCACAGCCAATACAGTCATCAACAAATCGCCTTCGTAAAATTTAGCTTTAACTAAAATATTATTTTCCAAAGCCTGAATAGATAAAGGAATTTTATTTTCTAAATCTGGTTCGTTAGACAGTAAGGATTCTATTAGATTTTGTAATTGCATTTATTCTCGTGTTATCCCATCCTAGCCTTTCCTTAGGGAAGGAACTTTTTTTTCAAGCCAAAATGTTTTCAAAGAGTCATTGGTTCCCTTACCTTAGGGAAGGGTTAGGGAAGAGATTTTACAATCCTCCTCCATTCTTAGTAGAAGGATCGTTATCCCATACTTTAGGACAACTTGGCTTAGTTAACCAAGAAAATCTTACAGAGATGATCATTGGGCGGTAACGTGAGTTAAAAGCACCAAAAGTGGATCTTCCTCCCTCCCATTTCCAGCCTGTAAGCAATGGAATCTCAACAGATGGAATTGCATACAAGCGCTCTCCTATTCTTATCCCCACTCCAAACTTATAATGTACTTGTGCTTTTAATCTAGATGTTTCGTCTTGGTAAGTTCCTATAAATGGAGTGCCATCATCCGTTTCTACTTTTTGCGAAAGTGCATAGTCTACATTTACACCCAGTGTATTTTGAAAAAATATATTCTTATTAATCGCCAATACATTGTTTGCATTAAAAAATCCTGAAATATTATGGTTGGTGAAGCTTTGCGTGTAAGAATTTGTATCATTTAAGAGTCCTGAAGTTCTTAAATCATACGTTTGTCCAGACCTCAACATTTTATAAGCCAAGCCATAATCTATGTAACTAATTAGTTTTCTAGTGCTCAACAACCTGTATCGCCCAACTTCAAGGTAGGCACCAATTTTACTTTGTTGTTCCAAGTTAAGCGCTTCGTAAATTGTTCCATTGTCTGTAATGGTTAATTCTGGATTGTAGTTAAAGAAATTTAGTTTGGGTGTAAGCGTAACTCCCGGAGAAACAAACCATCCGTTATTATTCAAAGCTTGAATAAACGGAGCCATTTTTTGAGGTCTTTTCTTTCCTCCATATCTTTTGTATTGAGAGAAGGAAGTGAAAGAGAAAACGATTAAAACTAAAACTAAGATGGAGTTATTTTTCATAATAGGAAAACGAGGAAAGTTATATTTTATTTAATGTTAGGTCGAAAAATACTAATGAGAATAAGCTCTTTTAATACTAACCAAATGAGCAAACATAACAACTGGTACAATGTAACTAGCTAGCCAGAGGTATGGAAAATGAAGAATTGCAATATTGGGTTGATCAAACCCTTGAGTTTGAAAACCAGAAGGAACCGACAGTATTGCATTTACAACTATTGCAATTAATAACCCCAAACTAATGAAGTTCCAAACCATTACAAAAGAATCTGAAAACCAGTTTTTAACAAAATAACCTAGAATAATTAAAGGAGCCGTAATTCCTGCAAAAATATCAAAATTCACACCTTCAAAAGTCATCAAATAAGGGATTACTTTATAAATTGCCAATCCCAACAAACCAAATTCTACAGGAATTCTAACCACATAAACTAAGTATAAAGTCTTGAGGTTAATGGATTTTATAAATTCTTTTCCCCTTTTGGTAAAAAACACAATTGCAATAAAAATTAAAGTGGGTACAAGTGCCAAAGCAAATTTTGGAGGCATTGTAGAAGTATCGGTATAGAATAAGTTGTAAGCCAATAAGCCTTGTAAGGTTAGCCAGCCTAAAGAAAAGAGTAATACTTTTTTCGATTTATTGGTAGCAACATAAAGAATTATTAAAGTGTATACAGTGCAAGCAATAAATAGTATTGATAAATAAGTAGGTAAATCATTCATAGTTTTTATTTTTTAATAAAAATTATTCCTGTCTTTTTTCCATATTGAAACAATAATAAATCCTGCAATTGCACCTCCAATATGCGCCCAGTGAGCAAAATTATCCCATTGAAAATTCGCAACACCCAAAGTCATTTCCAATACAATTAAAATCGGAATGAAAAACTTAGCTTTAATTGGAATTGGAAGGAAAATCAACATCAATTCTGTATTCGGGTTATAGTAACCAAAAGCAACCAAAACACCCATAATTGCTCCAGAAGCACCAACCATTCCTCCATTCATTGCAGCATTATAGCCACCCAATATTGGGTCAGAATAATTTTTACCTTCAAGAACAGTTTCAACACCTTTTGTATTAATAAATTCCAAAACTTCAGGTGGAATATCACTTAGCTGATACCAATAAGATAAAAGTTGTAAAGACATTGCTCCCAATCCAGAAAGAAAATAAAGAATAAGGAATTTTTTGGCTCCAATTTGTTTCTCTACTGCACTTCCAAACATAACTAAGGCAAACATATTGAAAAATATATGTGTAATCCCATACTTAGAGTGCATAAACATATGCGTCACAATTTGGTGAGGCTGAAACAAAGTGCTTTCCACATAATGCAAAGAAAGCATTTCGTAAAACTGAGGGAAAAGCATCACACCAAGGTAAACCAAGACATTAATAATCAAAAGGTTTAATGTAACAGGCGGAAGATTTCTGAATAAGTTACTAAGCATATTTTTATTTAAATTGTTTTTCTATTTCCGATAAAGTTACCGTAATAAAAGTTCGTTTTCCATTCGGCAAATATTCAGGTTGGGCACAAGCAAATAATTCATCTGTAAGTTGAATTATTTCTCTTTCACTCAATTGCTTCCCTTTCTTTATCGACATGTTTCTAGCCATTGATCTCGCTACACTTTCTTTGGTATCTAGATTCAATTGATCTTTGTTGTTTTTGAATTGCTCAATGATATTTTCGAACAATTTTTGGTAATCTGTTTCCTTAATATCTGCAGGAACTCCATTTATAGAAATGGTATTTTTACCAAACTCCGAAATATCAAACCCTATCACTTTCACCTCTTCCCAAATCTCTTTTAATAGTGCAAAGTTAGACGAAGAAAACTCTATCTGAATTGGAAAAAGCTCTTGCTGTGAGAAATTAACTTGGTTCTCAAGAGAAGATATAAATTTCTCATACAAGATTCTCTCGTGAGCTCTTTGTTGGTCAATCAAAACATAACCAGACTTTAGTTGAGAATAAATATATCGATTATGAACCTGAAATATTTTTTTCTCAGTTTGAACTGCTATTAATTTATTATCCTCTATTGGGTTTTCGTCTAGGTTTTCGAAACTGATGCCTGCATTATTTTGGTACATTCTGTCCAAAGCACGAATTTGGCTTGGCTCTGGCTTCGAGAATGGTTTTGAGAAAGAAGGAGAATATCCTTTTTCTTTACTTGTTTCCTTATCAAAAGGATTAAAGTTTGGATTCACTTTTATTTGAGGAATCTTAATGTCTTGACCTTCTAAAGGTGGATCAACATTAAAACTAGTTTCTTGCTCAAAATCCAAAGAAGGTGCTACCTGATACTTTCCTATCGATTGCTTTACAGCAGAATTAAGAATAGCATAAATTGCTTTTTCATCTTCAAACTTTATCTCCGTTTTGGTTGGGTGAATATTAATATCAATACTGGCAGGGTCTATTTCCATGTAAATGAAATAAGACGGATAACTCTTGTGAGCAATCAAATCTTGGTAAGCCTGCATCACTGCAAAATGCAAATATCCATTCTTTATGAATCGTTTGTTTACAAAGAAAAACTGCTCCCCCCTTGTTTTTTTTGCAAAATCTGGTTTTCCAATAAACCCAGTGAGATTCATGATAGAGGTTTTCTCATCTAACGGAACCAATTTTTGGTTAAAATTCTTACCAAAAACACCCACAATCCTTTGTCTCAATGTTCCTACAGGAAGATTAAATGTTTCGGAGCCATTGTTTATCATCTGAAAAGTAACCTCTGGATGGGTCAATGCAACTCGTTCAAATTCATCAATAATATGACGAGTTTCTACTTGTATTGATTTTAAAAAATTTCTTCGTGCTGGAATATTAAAAAACAAATTCTTAATCGCAATCGATGTGCCATCTTTTGTCTGTACTGGTTCTTGCACAGTTATTTTACTTCCTTCAATTTCTATTTTTGTCCCAAGCTCTTCAGAAATCATTTTCGTCTTCATCTCCACCTGAGCAACCGCAGCAATAGAAGCCATTGCTTCTCCCCTAAATCCTTTGGTACGAATACTAAATAAATCTTTAGTGTCAGTGATTTTTGAAGTAGCATGACGCTCAAAACACATACGAGCATCTGTTTCGCTCATTCCACAACCATTATCTATTACTTGAATCAAAGTTTTTCCCGCATCTTTTATAATCAACTGAACAGAAGTTGCACCAGAATCAATAGAATTTTCTAGCAGTTCTTTCACAGCAGAAGCAGGTCTTTGCACCACTTCTCCAGCCGCAATTTGATTGGCGACAGAATCCGGTAACAATTTTATTAGATTTGACATGAATGGGTTTAGCAATTATTCTTGTAAAAATACGATTTTTAGTAAATAGTAAAAAGTAATTTGTGATTAGTTTTTGGTTGCTTGATTTACTTCTTTAAGTTGGACTTCGATACAATTTTTCTTTTCGAAAAATCACTCAGCCCGCAAGCTTTTCTTTGTGTAAACTAACCTCTAAGTATTTAAAAGGAGGACATCACGAAATGGCAAGTTATTTAAAGCATAAACTGAACATAAATAATCCCTGCAATAATTAGCATAATGACAATTAGCATTTTATTGGATTTAGCATTTCCTTTTGACCTAAACTGATTCAGACTTTTTTCTCTGTTTTTTGAAACTTCATTCCTAAAATTACTTCTAAAATCGATAGAATCTCTTTGTTCAGAATCTTCTTTACCTTCTCGTTTGGCAGCTCTAGCTTTACGATCTCTATCTTCTTTGCGCTCGTCATAATAAACAGGAGTGTATCCAAATTTATTGGCTTTAGGCTGTTTGAAAAATCTATTGAATATCATAGTACTAAGTTAAGGTTTTTATTTTTAAATAACTTGTGTTACTGAGTTAACGGAGGAAATAAACAAAAAGTATTTAGCAACCCTATTATGAGTTAGAGTACCATTTCATTGCAAATAAGCTACATTATTATATCTTTGTTTGAAACAAAACAAAAGTAAAAGATGGACTTTAAATCAATAGTAATAGCAACAGCTGCGGCAGGATTTTTATTTTCTTGTGGTGCACAAAAAAAAACAGAAGAAACCTCTGATAAATTTGAATTAGTGAAATTTGATAATTCAGGAGAATTCTCTTACCCAGTAGATAAATTTCACGACATTGAAGTTATTCGATATAAGATTCCTAGTTGGGATAAATTGAGCATACAACAAAAGAAATATGCTTATTACTTAACTATGGCTGGTTATGCGGGTAGAGAAATAATCTTTGACCAAAACTACCGTCACAACCTTTCTATAAAAAGAGCTTTAGAAAATGTGTATGCAAACTATGAGGGAGATAGAGGAACTGAAGATTTCAAAAACATGACCGTGTATTTAAAAAGAATGTGGTTCTCTAACGGAATTCACCACCATTATTCTAACGATAAATTCAAGCCAGGGTTTAGCCCAGAGTTTTTGGATGGTGCTTTGGCAAAAGTTGGTGCTAAACTAACTGACGAAGCTAAAAAAGCAATATTTGATCCAACTTATGACGCTAAGAAAGTGAACTTATCAAAAGATGTGGATTTGGTAAAAGAATCTGCGGTAAACTTTTACGGAAGCGATTTAACACAAAAAGAAGTAGAAGAGTATTACATCTCAGTAATTGATTCTAAAAACCCTACTCCAGTAGAATACGGACTTAATTCTCAATTGGTAAAAGATGAGAATGGAAAATTGATGGAGAAAACATACAAAAAAGGAGGAATGTATGATGCTGCCATTACTGAAATAATTGGATGGTTAGACAAAGCTATAACGGTTACAGAAAATCAAGGACAAGCAGATGCACTTCAATTGCTAATTGAATATTACAAAACTGGAGATTTAAAACTATGGAGTCAATACAACATTGCGTGGGTTGGTATTACTGAAGGTGATATTGATTACATCAATAGTTTTATCGAAGTTTACAATGATCCATTAGGATATTCTGGTTCTTTTGAAACTGTAGTAGAATTGAAAGATTTTAAAATGACAGAAATTATGTCTGTTGTTGCAGATAATGTACAATGGTTTGAAGATAACGCACCGTTAATGGCTGAGCACAAAAAGAAAGAAGTAAAAGGAGTTTCTTATAAAGTAGTAGATGTTGCTGGAGAAGCTGGAGATGCTTCTCCCTCTACTCCAATTGGAGTAAATTTACCTAATGCAAATTGGATAAGAAGTACTCACGGTTCAAAATCGGTCTCGTTAGGAAACATTATTTCTGCTTATAGCGAAGCGGGAGGAGATGGAATCCTTGGTGAATTTACAAATGACGAAGAGGAAATAAAATTAGCCAAAGCGCACGGTAAAACTGCTGGAAAAATGCACACTGCACTTCACGAAGTAGTAGGTCATGCATCAGGACAATTAAACCCTGGAGTAAAAACACCAAAAGAAACACTTAAAAATTACTCTTCTACTTTAGAAGAAGCAAGAGCCGATTTAGTTGGTCTTTATTATATTCTTGATCAAAAAATGGTTGATTTAGGATTAGTTAAAACTTTGGATGTAGGAAAGGCTGAATATGACGGTTACATCAGAAATGGAATGATGACACAGTTATCTCGATTAGATTTAGGAGCTGACATTGAAGAAGCTCACATGAGAAACAGGCAATTGGTTGCTTCTTGGGCTTTTGAAAAAGGTCAAGCTGATAGCGTAATTTCTAAATTGACAAGAGATGGAAAAACTTATTTTGAAGTGAATGATTACAGTAAACTAAGAGGTTTGTTTGGACAATTATTGAAAGAGATTCAAAGAATAAAATCGGAAGGTGATTACAATGCAGGAAGAGATTTAGTTGAAAACTACGGAGTAAAAGTAGACCAAGTAATTCACCAAGAAGTATTGAATAGAGTAAAACCTCTAAACATTCAACCTTACAGAGGATTTGTAAATCCTAAAATTGTTCCTGTAACAAATGAAGAGGGAGAGATTATGGATTTCAAAATTGAATACCAAAACTTTGACGAACAAATGCTTGAGTACGCAAAGAGATTTGCTTTCTTACCAGAGTATAACTAAGAGATATTAAAATAATTTCAAGCTCCATTATTTAATTAGAATGGAGCTTTTTTTTTGACTTTTAACTCTTGGGAAATTTACCCCAGAGATTACTAAAAGGGAATTGCTGTATATTAAATTCTTCGCCCTTTTACAGTCACACTGAGCGGAGTCGAAGTGTTTTCGTATGAACCTTAATCGCAAGTCCTTTTCTCTTCAGTCATTTCTCAAATATCTAACCTTACAAAACCTCCTCTCAACATTAATCTCAACCATTTAACATTATTTAATTGGGAATAAGAATGCTTTTCTTAATTTTACTTAACTAAAATACCAACCATGATTTTTGAAGCAAAAAACATAAACAAATCTTACCACAACCATGTAGCATTGAATGATGTTAGTTTAAGTGTGAAAGAACAAACTATATTTGGATTACTTGGTCCTAACGGAGCTGGCAAAACGTCTTTAATAAGAATTATTAATCAAATTACTGGACAAGATTCTGGAGAGATATTAATAAATGGAGAAGCCCTGGGACCTAAGCATATAAAAGACATTGGATATTTGCCCGAAGAAAGGGGTTTGTATAAAAAAATGAAGATTGGAGAACAAGCAATGTACTTAGCTCAACTGAAAGGAATGAGTAAACATGATGCAAAAAGAGAACTTCAAAACTGGTTCGAGAAATTTGAGATTGGAAGTTGGTGGGACAAAAAAGTAGAAGAATTATCAAAAGGTATGGCTCAAAAAATACAGTTTATTACTACGGTACTTCACAAGCCTAAAATTTTGATTTTGGACGAGCCCTTTAGTGGATTTGACCCAATAAATGCAAACCTTATCAAAAGTGAGATAATGCAGTTAAAAGACAATGGAGCTACGATATTTTTATCTACACACAACATGGGTTCTGTAGAAGAAATTTGTGATAACATTGCCCTAATCAATTCTTCGAAAAAAATATTGGATGGAAAAGTGTCTGATATCAAACAAGAGTTTAGTAAAAACATGTACGAAATTGATTTCAAAGGAAATATGATTGGATTTTCCAATGCCCTTTGGACAAATTTTGACTTGGTAGACAAACAATCATTTGACAAAGATAATCACAGGGCAACCGTGAAATTATTGAATAACAACAGCCTTAATAGTTTACTTACTTCCTTAATAAAAGAAGATATTGAGTTAAAACAAGTCAATGAAATAATCCCAACAATGAGTGAGATTTTCATTGAAGTAGTAGAGAAAAACAACCAATTGACAAGCTAAAAGATTGAATTATGAGTAATAATAAAACTGGGTTAATAATTAAAAGAGAATACTTAACAAGAGTAAAAAAGAAATCATTCATTTTGATGACTGTTTTCGCTCCTTTCCTATTTGCAGGTTTTTTTGCTTTGATTATTTTCTTAGCAATGCCAAAAGACGAAGATTACAAAGTGTTGGTTGTAGACGAAACTACTATTATGTATGAAGGAATGGATCTTTTACAAAAAGAAGAAAGAGCAAAAAAAGTAAAGAATAACGAAGTACTAGGCGAAGACAAACAAATAGTTGAGAAAAACCAAATAGAATTATTTGAAGCAACAGGAAGTTATTCTGAAGCAATTAAAAGGTTTCAAAAAGAGAATTCTGATTTCAATTATTTAGTTTTTTTACCAAAAAATTTAGTCGATCAATCGGATGGAAAAGCAAATCTAATTTATAAATCTGCTCCTAACTCTATTACAGAAACTAAAATAAATCGATTGATTAATGATGCTAGAGAAGCTCTATTGATGGAAATTGAACAGGTTGACAAAGTGAAATTTGACCGAATAAAAACAAAAGTTGGACTGACAGCTTTGGCATCCTCAAACATGGATGAAAACGGAAATCTAAAAGAAGAAAAAGCAGACTTTAAAATTGCTGCAGGTATTGGGTTTGGGTTTTCTATTTTAATCTTGATGTTCATCCTTACATTTGGTATGCAGGTGATGAGAGGTGTAATAGAAGAAAAAACGAGTAGAATTATTGAAGTTATTATTTCTTCGGTTAAACCGTTTCAAATTATGATGGGAAAGATTATCGGAATAGGATTGGTAGGTCTAACCCAATTCATATTCTGGATAATTCTTACTGGTGTTTTAATTACAATAATGACTGCAGTTGTTGGAGTTAATCTATCTCCAGATACAGTAGCAGAAATGAGCTCTACAGATCTAACTAAAGCTACAGGAGGGAAAGCAAACGAAATGATTTCAGCTATATTTAACCTTCCCTGGTTAGCTTTAATCTCTTCTTTTCTTGTATATTTCTTAGGGGGATACTTTTTATATTCTGCATTATATGCTGCAATTGGTGCTGCTGTAGATAGCGAAACAGACACTCAACAATTTATGGTCCCAGTAATGCTACCGTTAATGTTAGGATTGTATGTAACTCAGCTATCCGTATTCACAAACCCAGAAGGTAGTGCCATGTTTTGGTTATCTATGATTCCATTTACTTCGCCAATCGCTATGTTGGTAAGAATTGCAATGGGTAATGCTGAAGTATGGGAAGTATTACTTTCTATCAGTTTACTAATCTTAACATTTATTGGAACAACCTGGATTGGGTCAAGAATCTACAAAGTAGGAATTCTTATGTACGGTAAGAAGGTGACTTACAAAGAGATGTTTAAATGGATTAGGTATAAGAGTTAAATCTTTTTTAGTGAGAAGTAAAAAGTAATTTGTGAATAGTTTTTGGAATGAAACAAGGTCTAGTGATAAAGAGGAATCTCTTAAAGGTTTGCCAATATTAATTTGGACAGCATAGCTACACCCTTTTTATTTTTTATAGTAATCCTTTTTATGGGTGGTTTACATGGCACATATTTATTTGCAAAAGTGTTTTTTTTCCACTTCCTATGATTATTGCAGGAATAAATAATCAAATTACTGATTTAGCATTTTTACTTAGCCATTATTCAAATACCTATTTACGGTTTAGTTATTTTATATTTTATAAAGTCAAATTGGAAATTAATATGTAAAATTATCATTTTTAATCCTATTTCATTATGTCTAATTCCAATGAGTAAAGATAATGGATATAACTAATCTATTCTAACCATTCCGCAGAAACTACTTCCAATCAAAAGTACCAATCATAGTATTGATATTTTCTTTCAAATAATTCAATACAGGTCTTAGTGAATCTAAATTTGGAGGCACATTGAAATAAAGAGAACCTCTGTAGAAATTATTGGTACTGTCTGTCAAGAAAAATTGATAGTTACAAGCTACATCTCCTATAATTTCATAAGTAACTCCATACACGCCTAGAGAATCATTGGTATAAGCCGTTTCGTTAATTGCATCTGCTTTTATTCTATGCTCATAAGCTAGTTTTCTGGAGTATTCCGAGTGATAAAATAAATTGTTCATCTTCGTATCATCGAATTGTATATTAGTACAATGTAACAATGCTTTAAACTTAGGAAAAGCTATATTTTGATTGCACCTATCTTTGTCCTGTACAGATGCAAAAATAGGATATTGAAATGTAAATGGACAATTTCCTTCATACGTTTTCCTTTGTATGTTTTCTGGAAAATCTATTCTATGGAAACCCATTGGTTTTGGGTAATAGTTTTCACTTTTACAGCCGTAAAACACAACAAAACTAACCACAAAAACTATCCAAATCTTATTCATTATCTTCTGGTTTACGCGTTACTTTCACTTGCTTAATTCTTCGTTTGTCCGCTGCTTCCACTTCAAACAAATAATCATCAAACTTCATACGCTCATGTTTCTTCATTATTTTACCTGATTGCTCAATTAAAAAACCTGCTAATGAATCGGATTCTCCTTTTTCTTCCTCAAATACCTCTCCATCGATATCCATTACTTTGTACATGTCTACTAAAGATATTTTACCTTCGAACACAAAATTATTATCATCAATCTTAGAATAAACAAGGTCGTCATCATCAAATTCATCCGAAATTTCACCAATAATTTCTTCTATCACATCTTCTAAGGTTACAATACCGGAAGTACCTCCATATTCATCAGCAACAATAGCAATGTGTATTTTAGTCTCTTGAAACTGCCTTAATAAATCATCTATTTTCTTGCTTTCCGGTACAAAAAACGGCTCTCTCAGCAAAGTATTCCAATCAAATTTTTCTTTGTGTAAATGTGGTAACAAATCTTTTACGTACAACATACCTGTCACATTATCGAATGATTCCTTGTAAATAGGCAATCTCGAATATCCATTTTCAATTATTTGCTCTAGTAACACTGAAAACTCTTCATTCTCGTCAAAAGCAATAACATCCACCCTGGATTTCATAATTTGTTTTACGTCTGTTTCTCCAAATTTGACAATCCCCTCCAGTATTTTTCTATCCTCTTCTGTCACCCCTTCTATCTCGGTAATCTCAAGCGCATGATCCAAATCATGGACAGATATCTCTGTAGCCGATTTTTTAATTCTCTTATCAATAAAGGAAGTACTTTTCACAAGCAACATGCTTAATGGCGAAAATATTTTTCCAATAATAACGATAGGAGTAGACATGAATTTTGCCAACTTTATACTGTTATTCGTAGCGTAAACTTTAGGAATAACTTCTCCCACCATTAAAATAAGAAATGTAGCAATAACAACAGTTGTAACAAACTCTGCTATTTTATTTCCTTCAAAATCACACAAGTTGTTGATGATAAAAGTAGAAAGAATAACAATGGCGATATTTACAAAATTATTAGCAATAAGTATAGTCGCTAATAACCTCTTTGGTCTAGCTAATAAATCCAAAACTCGGGTAGAGATATTGTCTTTATTGCTATTCAAAGCTTCCTTATCCTTTGCGTCTAAGGAGAAAAAAGCAACTTCAGAGCCCGAGACTAAAGCAGAAAGGACAAGTAAAATTACCATCACAGCTATTGCAATAATAATTGAAATTGATATCGTATTAAATGTAAAAAGAAGCCCCCTGAGAGGCTCGATACTGGGAAGTTCCAATTAGTTATAGTTTAGTGAAAATTAAAATTAAAACGGTAAATCACCACTCGAATCACCTTCAAATGCTGAAGAAGCAGACTCTTGCGAACCACTATTATCAGAAGATGAACCAGAATCAGATTTCCCTCCTAACATTGTCATGTTATCGGCAACAATTTCTGTCGTATATCTTTTGTTTCCTTCTTTATCATCCCAAGACCTTGTTCTTAGCTTTCCTTCTATATAAACAGAATTTCCTTTTTTTAAATATTTTTCAGCCACCTCTGCTAAACCTCTCCAAATTACAATATTATGCCATTCAGTTTGAGTAATTTTTTCTCCTGTCTTTCTGTCTTTATAAGTTTCGGAAGTAGCAATAGGAAAATTTGCAACCACTGCCCCACTCTCCAAATGTCTAACTTCAGGGTCTTTTCCTAAGTTTCCTATTAATATAACTTTATTTACTCCTGCCATGGCTAATTTTATTTTTTACAAATTTACAATTATTCATTCAAAATACTAAATGAAATCAAGATATACAAAGAAATAATTCAAATAAAGCTATTTAACTAACTTCTCGGTATTATGAATCATTTTTTCCATCAACCTATGAATAGGATAATTTTCTAGTGTTTTAGAATCAACCTTAATCCAATTGTCTTGGAGTACATTTCTATCATTTATCTCACAAATAAATAATTTTGCTTGTATATTTTGATGAGACAAAATGTGTTTAAAAGGACCAACAACTTGTCTTAAAGAAACACCAGAACTTAAGCTTACACTAATCTTTTCATTATCAAATAACTCTTCAGATTCTTTGTTAGGAAATTCATACAAGTTTTTCCAAATTGCATCACTTTCCCTTTTTAATATATAAAATGAATCCTCTTCATTTAATAAGTAAAAATTTAAAAATCGGTTAACAGATTTTTTCTTTTTAAGTTTTACAGGAAAATCTTTTACCCTATTTTTGCTAAATGAATAGCAATTTTCTAAAAAAGGGCAATTTTCACAATCTGGAGACTTAGGAATACAATGTAAAGCTCCAAACTCAATAATTGCCTGATTAAAAATATCAGGATTACTGTGGTCAATTAATTCATTTAGAACAATTTTAAACTCTTTAATAGCTTTTGGAGTGTTTATAGGTGTTTCTATTCCATACATCCTACTCATAAAACGATATACATTTCCATCCAAAACCGGAACAACTTCTTTACTAGAAAAAGAAGCAATTGCTGAAGCTGTGTAATCGCCAATTCCTTTTAACTTTATTAACTCTGCATAGGAGGTTGGAAATTTAGAATTTAATTCATTAACAACAAATTTAGCAGTAAAATGTAAATTTCTTGCTCTAGAATAATATCCTAAACCTTGCCAAGCATTTAAAACATCTTTTTCTTCAGCTTGTGCCAAATGAATAATTGTAGGAAAAAGATTTACAAATTTTTCGTAATATGGGAGGCCTTGAGCAACACGTGTTTGTTGTAAAATTATCTCAGAAAGCCATATGTAATAAGGGTTTACTGTATGTCTAAAAGGCAAATCGCGTTTGTTAAAACTATACCAAGAGAATAGACTATTTAAGAATTTTTGTTTAACCAATGGATTATCAATTATATAATTAAAAAAACTAAGTAAAAACACTTAGCACTTTATAGCAAAAAATTGTTTATGTTTGTATCAACTTTTGAGAAAGTAGTCAAATTTATAACATTTTGGGCTAAAATTATTAACTAACTAAAACTAAAACAATGACAAAAGCAGAAATAGTTGAACAAATTTCAGGAAAAACTGGAATAGAAAAAGCTGTAGTATTAAAAACAGTAGAATCTTTCATGGAAACTGTAAAAGGAAACATGACTAAAGGTGAAAACGTTTACTTAAGAGGTTTCGGTAGCTTTATTATTAAAAAAAGAGCTAAGAAAACAGGAAGAAATATCTCTAAAAACACTTCAGTTATTATACCAGCACACAACATTCCAGCATTTAAACCAGCAAGAGATTTTGCTAATGATGTGAAGAAGAAAGTAAAAGTAAAATAACTTACAGTAAAAATTAAACAATAATGAAGAGTTCCTTTTTAAAAATATTTTCAATAATTTTAGCAGGAGCTCTTATTATTTTAGTATCTTTGCAATTCCTATCAAGGAAACCATCAATAAATCAAGATGAAGTTGATATAAAAAAAGCTTCTCAAATGATTCAAAATGGTCAACCAATGAAAGGTGTAATGTTGCTTAGAGGTATTCTCGAAAAAGACGAGAACAACATAGATGCAATATGGGAGCTTGGAAAATTATCCATGCAGTCTCAACAATATGAGAAGGCCATAGGTCGTTTCGAAAAATTTGTCAGTTTAACTGGTGGGGAGGATAAAGTTAGTGGATTAATCTATTTGTCGGATGCCTATTTTTTAAATAGCGAAAGACAAAAATCGTTAGATAATTTGATTAAAGCCAAAACTTTAAATAAAAAATCTGACCTTGTAATAGACATAGAAGAAAGAATTAATATAATTAACAAAAATTAAAAGATATGCCAAGCGGTAAAAAGAGAAAAAGACATAAGATGGCGACTCACAAGAGAAAGAAAAGATTGAGAAAAAATCGCCACAAAAAGAAGAAGTAAAATTCTAAAAAACAACATTTTAACTAAACCTTAAAACAAGATTTAAATATCTTGTTTTTTGTGTTTCTACACATCCTGTGTGAAAAAGTTTTAATGCAATCAATTTTCATTTAACAAAACAACTGTGAGTTTAGATTTAATAATATCCTCTAAACCAGAGGAAGTTGTTATTGCTCTCTTAAAAGATAAAAACTTAATTGAGGTTCATACCGAATCACAAGAGGAAAATAACACAATTTCGGCTGGAGATATATTCCTTGGGAAAGTCAAAAGAACTAACCCTGGACTAAATTCTGCATTTGTGAATGTAGGGTATGAGAAAGATGCATTTCTTCACTATTCTGATTTAGGAGCAAATTACAAATCATTTGAAAAAGCTGCTAAAATAGCATTTAATGCTAAGCCAAGATTCGATTTTCCTTTGGAAAAAGAAATTGATAAACATGGTAAAATTAAAGATTGTGTTTCTTCTAATCAAAAAATGTTGGTTCAAATTACTAAAGAACCTATTTCATCTAAGGGACCAAAAATTACTACTGAAATAACTCTTCCTGGAAGATATTTAGTTTTAATTCCGTTTTCGGATAAAGTTTCTGTTTCTCAAAAAATTGATGACCAAGAAGAAAAAAACAGGTTAGTTAGATTAATTGAAAGCATAAGACCAAAAAACTTTGGTGTTATAATAAGGACAGTTGCTCAAACAAGAAAAGTTGCTGAGTTAAACGAAGATCTTCAAGAGCTTATAGATAAATGGGAATCTATTTATGTTAAAGCAAAAGATGTTATTCCTCCAAAAAAAATATTAGGAGAAATAAATAAAGCCTCTGCTATCGTAAGGGATTTATTGAATGAAGATTTTAATTCTATCATTGTAAATGATAGTGTAATGTATGTTCAATTAAAAGAATACATTAGTAAAATAGCTCCAGACAAAACAAAAATAATAAAACTTCATAAAGGAAATTCTGATGTATTTCAACATTATGGAATTCATAAGCAGATAAAAGCCAGTTTTGGTCGTAAGGTAGATATGCCTAACGGAGGTTATTTAATTATAGACCATGCAGAAGCTATGCACGTGATAGATGTAAATAGCGGAAATAGGAAAGGAAAGGAAAATGATGCAGAAGCAAATGCATTACAAGTAAATTTGGATGCAGCCGAACAAGTCGCAAGAGTTTTAAGACTTAGAGACATGGGAGGTATTATTGCTGTCGATTTTATTGATATGTATAAAAAAGAAAACAATCAAAAATTATACAAATTCCTAAAAGAAAAAATGAGCTCTGACAGAGCTAAGCATAATCTTATCCCTCCAAGTAAATTTGGTGTAATTGAAATAACAAGACAAAGACTGAGGCCAGAAACATCTATAGAAACGGCTGAAAAATGTCCAACTTGTCATGGGACTGGAGAAGTTCAAGCTGCAATTTTAATTACAGATCAAATTAAACATGCTATAGAGCATGCTGACAAATCTAAAGGGTTAATTCTTCAAGTTCATCCATTTATAGAGGCTTATTTCAAAAAAGGATTAATTTCTAGACAAGTAAAATGGTTTTTTAAATTTAAAAAATGGATTAAAATTGAAGGAAAGACCTCTAAACATCTTTTGTTTTTTAAACTATTAAACAATAAAAAAGAGGAACTTATATAAAGTTCTTTCTGTTTTCTAAAAAAAAGGTTGAAAAACGGCAACTTTTTTTTAGTTAATCACGTATTCTTAAAAAGAATTAACAATAGATTAACTTTCAACTTATAATAATATTTATTAAATTGTAGACTGAAAACCTATTGGTTTATCTAATAAGCATTTTAATATATATTATAGATGAAAAAACTAAGTATAATTTTTATAGCCAGTATTTTTCTTGCATTGATGTCATGCAAAAAAGAAGATAAATTTATTGCTGGAAATACAGCGCCAGATTATTATGGAGTCCCTACAATAAAAGTTAAAAATTACGTCAACCGATTATTTATTGATTTGTCAGGTAGAGAACCGTTAGATGTGGAAATGGATTCTCTGGTAGAATTATTGGAAGCAAATAATTTAAACTTCGACACAAGAGAATCTATAATAAAAAATCTTCAGTCTGATACTACAATTCAAAGTAACGGAGATAATTTTAATCAATTGTTTTATCTTAATATATATGGGCTTCAAAAAGCAAGATTTCTAGAAGGAATACCAGATTTTGCGATAGCACAACGAAAAGGAAATGCAGAAAATGCAGCATATAGTGATTCCTTAATGGGCGATATCCTGGGTTATAACTGGAAAAAACAACAAGCAAAAATTTACGGAGACATTTTAACTTCTGATACAGCGTTAAGAAACGGTAGTATCACATTCAATGAAATGTGTAGAAGAATGTGTTACAATGGAATTTATGACCAAATAAATATGAATTCATTTAATTATGTAAATGCTGTTTTTGACAATAACATATATCGTTTTCCGACAACTCAAGAGTTTACATCTAGCTATAATATGGTAGAGAGCGATTTGGCTGACATTGTTTTTGGTCAACCAGGAGGAAGTAAATACGATTTTTCAAAAATAATAACTAATAGTCTTGAATTCAATAACGGAACAGTAACTTGGATTTATAGATCATTCTTAAGTAGATTTCCAAATACTAGTGAACTGTATCATTATAGTCTTCATTTTGAAACCAATAGTGATCTGGCCTATATTATTCGAGAAGTTATGAAAACTGATGAATACGCAAACTTTTAATACAATCTTTAATATGAAATTTAAACAAATAGCAATTTTAACTTCGGTTTTGGTTTTTACTTTTTCAAGTTGTAAAAAAGATACCATTGATGATAAGGTCTTTCAAGTAGAAAATGTAAGTCTATATTCTTCTGCGTCTTCTAAACTGAAAGAAAAAACTGAAAGTCAATGGATAGCAGTAGTATATACTAATCTATTCCAGCAAGCTTTATCTGCCAGTGATATTTACAGAGCAGGACAATGTATTACATCTATAGGAGATAAAGAATTGGCAAGAGAAGTTATCATAAGTAATTTTATGAATAGCACCTCTCCTATTCCTGTAATACCCTCTAATACTGAAATGAGAAGTGATATTGATAAGTTTGTGAAAGACTCCTATGAAAGATTTCTTATCAGAAGGCCTACAGAGGGAGAAAAGCAATATTTCAGAAATGAAATAACAAATGATCCATTACGATCTGCAGAGATTGTCTATTTTTCCTTTGCACTTTCTAACGAATATTTATTTTACTAAGAATTAAAACACCCTTCCATTATGAAAAGAAGAGAATTTATAAAAAAAGCCACGTTAACTGCTGCTGGTGCATTTGTAGCTCCATATATTTTACCAAGTGGTAGACTTTTTGCTCCATCTGGATCTCAAATTGCACCACATGTAATACTAGTAATGTATGCTGGTGGAATTAGAAATCAAGAAACTGTAGACCAGATGTACTTGACACAAAGTCAGTATACTTGGAATCCTATACCTGCACTAAATGTACCGGGAAATATTATGCCTAATATGCTTGCAGGAGCTGCACCAACATCAAAAGTAGTATATGGAACGGGAATAAGTGGAAATACGCCAATCTCACCAATTTTAACTACTCCCTTGCACTCTCAAGGTGTCTTATTTAAAGAAGTAAATGCAGTTGCAGCAGGACATTATGGAGGTTCAATTGCTTTACTTCAAGGAAATACAAATCTTGCTCAACCTCTATTAGACAGACCAAAAACACCAACAATATTTGAGTATTTGAGGAAACACGGAGGATATAAGGCAACTGACACCTGGTTCTTAGGAAATTCATTAGGAAATTCAGTCCCACTATATAATCACAGTGACGACCCTGATTACGGAGCAAAATATGGCGCAAATATGTTTATCCCTGGAGTTACTTTTGGTTCACAAGGTGATCAATTTTTGAAAAATGCAAAGGTATATCATCCTCAAAATGAATTATCTCCAATGTATAAAATGAAATACTTTTTGGATAACTCATACGAAAGTTTGACACAAAATAATGTGCTGGATGTTGTAGGAAATACTGAAGCTGAAAAAGCTCAGATAAAAGCTTTCATGAAAAATATGTTCTTGAAAAAACAAGCAGGAAGTGTTCTTCAACCCCCAGTTTCTGGAGGAGATGGCTTGACAGTAGGTTATGCATGTGAAGTTATGAAAGAATTTAACCCAGCACTTACAGTTGTAAAAATTGACGGCCCGGATACTTGTCACTCAGATTTTACTGGATATTTAAGAGCAATTCATAAAGCAGATCATGCAGTAGGATTTTTATGGGATTACATCCAAAATCAAATTCCAGCAATGGCAGGAAATACAATTATTATAGCGACTCCAGATTGTGGAAGAAACTTAAATCCAAATCCAATTTTGGATACAGAAAATAATTTTAGAGCATTTGATCATTCAGATGCAAATACTAGAAGGGTATTTACATTAATGGCTGGAAAATCGATAACAAATCATCCTGATAAGGCAACTGCACCAATTAGTAGTTCTTCACCATTGAATACTGATGCAGCAATAACAGTAGGACATATCTTAGGAGTTGAAAGCGAAATGTTATCTTCTGGATACCTTCATGGAAATAGTCAATCATTAATTAGAAAATTATAATCAATGAAATTTAATTTAAAAAATAATTCTGTTTTGGTTATTCTAGGAATATTTATTTTTACTTACGGTTGTAAGAAAAACGAAATTGAAAATCCTTACACTGGATATTCTACACCAAAACTATACGAAGAACCAACTTTAGCAAATTTACCTACATCCAATTTTGGATATTTACATGCAGCAGTTTTCAGACCTACCTGTGCAAACTCAGGATGCCATGATGGGAGTTTTGAACCAGATTTTAGAACAATTACAAGTGCTTACAACAATACAGTTTACCATAATGTATTGACAAATGATGCTTCAAATAGCTTTACTTATAGAGTGAAACCTGGAGATGCAGATATGTCACTAATGCACGAAAGGCTATTGATTGCATTGCCTAGTACATCTGGAATAATGCCTCCAGTTTATGCTGATGAATGGATAGTAAATAAACTAGCCCATATAAATGCAATAAAAACTTGGATAAATAACGGGGCAAAGGACATGTATGGAAATACTCCAGCAATTGGAAATCCAAACCCTATAGTTACTGGTTTTAATGTTTATGATAATAATAATACAACATCACCAAAACTGAGAGCTCCTGGCGCAGGACTTACACCAATACTTGTACCAAGAACTAACGTAGATTTTTGGTTTTCTGTAGATGACGATAGTACTCCTGGTTCTAGTATGACAGTAAATCAAGTAAAAGTATCTACTTCTATGTTTGAATTCGATACTGTTCCTGCACAATCAATGAGCATTTCATCTTCAATTACTGCAAATGATTTTTCTGGTACTTCAGCCTCTTTTACTCATAAATTAGATGTTGACTTAAGTAGTTACGCGTCTGGT
>CAJJDF010000019.1 GCA_905182785.1 uncultured Flavobacteriales bacterium | reverse complement strand
TCATGGACAAGCTGCTTCTCCAACTATTCTTGGTAAAGAAATATATGTTTTTGTAGAAAGGTTACAATCTCAGTTAAAACAATTAAAAAGTATAGAATATTCTGCAAAGTTTGGAGGAGCAACTGGAAATTTTAATGCTCACCATATTGCTTATCCAGAAAGAAACTGGATGGGATTTGCTGATACTTTTGTAGAAAAAACATTGGGTCTTAAGAGATCACAATACACTACACAAGTAGAACATTACGATAACCTTGCTGCCCTATTTGATTGCTTAAAAAGAATAAACACCATATTAATTGACTTTAGTAGAGATGTTTGGCAATACATTGCAATGAATTATTTCAAGCAAAAGATTGTTGCTGAAGAAGTTGGGTCTTCTGCAATGCCACACAAAGTAAACCCTATTGATTTTGAAAATGCTGAAGGAAACTTTGGAATTGCAAATGCAATTTTTGAGCATTTATCTATTAAATTACCAATCTCAAGATTACAAAGGGATTTAACCGATTCTACCGTTTTAAGAAACGTAGGAGTTCCTATTGCTCACACTATTATTTCATTTAAATCATTGATGAAAGGAATGAGTAAATTAATGCTAAACTCAGCAGTAATTAAAGCAGACTTGGAAGATAATTGGGCTGTTGTAGCTGAAGCAATTCAGACTGTACTAAGAAGAGAATCTTATCCAAAACCTTATGAAAAGTTAAAAGAATTGACTCGTAAAAACGAGAAAATGACTGAAACAACAATTCATGAGTTCATAAACACATTGGATGTGTCAGATGATGTGAAGGAAGAGTTATTATTAATTTCTCCCCATAATTATACTGGAATAGACATGATGATTGTATAAAGAAAAAAAATCTTACTTTTAGAACCTAAATTAATTTAAACACGAAATAGCCTCAAACTATTATGATGATAAAAGCCGTAAAATCAAAAATTCATAGAGTATCAATTACTCAAGCAGAATTGAATTACATTGGAAGTATTACAATTGATGAAGCATTGCTAGAAGCATCAAATATTATTGAAGGAGAAAGAGTGCAAATTGTGAACTTACAAAATGCTGCAAGACTTGAAACTTACGTAATAAAAGGGGAAAGAAACTCGGGTGTTATTTGTCTTAATGGTCCTTCTGCAAGAATGGTAGCAGTAGGTGATCAAATAATTATTATTGGTTATGGTTACATGGACTTTGAAGAAGCTAAAACATACAAACCATCTATGGTATTTCCTGGAGAAGGAAATAAATTGGTTTAGTTTTTATAAATTAAATAAAAACCCAACTCTTAAATATACTCTAGAGTCATCTCCAAAGCTTCCGTAGTAAGGGCTATTCCTATCCCCAATCACATCATACAATAACATCACTTGTAAACCGTTATTTACATACCCTCCACCTATTAATCCGATTGGAACCCATCTTCGGTCACCAGTTTTTCTTGTATTCAGTAGTTCAACATTGAGTGTTTCAAACTCTGCGTGAGCTACAAATTGATCTAAAAACACATACCTTGTAAAAATGCTTCCTCCATAAATACTGGTAGAAACTGCCGATCCCAATCGAGGGTTTACTCTATAGTAATTATATTTTGCTCCAACCCCAATAGAATACTCTTTGGAAATTCTATAACCTAAAATTGGTGCAATTTCAACACTAGTTATTGAGCCTAATTGAGCCCAAACATTTCCTCCAGTATACAATCTATCTTTAAAATCTAATTCGCTTAAATCGTCCTCGTCCTCAGAATTATAATCTGGATCGTATTGCGAATACGAGATACTTACAGGAATAATAAAGAGTAATAGTAGTAGTGATTTGAAACTCATATTTAAGGTATTTATTTAAATTAACAACAATTTAATCCATTCATTGCTTACATCACAAAAATACAAAAATCCTTATGATAATCTGGTTTGTCCTTTTTCCAGTCGTTTATTGTGCTTGTTTTTATTTTTTGATTAGATAATGTGATATTCGAAGCAATGCAAAGCTCCATGTTATTGTCGCAATGAATTAGAACATCTTCTATCAAGTGATTATTTCTAAAAGGAGTTTCCATAAAAATTTGAGTAATACCACTACGAGACAATCTTTCCAGGTTTTTTAAAGTTTTAACTCTTTCCCCTCTTTCCTTAGGTAAATAGCCATTAAATGTAAAGTTTTGTCCGTTTTTACCGGAGGCAATTAATGCCAACAAAATAGAGGAAGGTCCTACAAAAGGAACTACTTCTATCTTCATTTTATGAGCCAAAGTAGCCACTTCGGCACCTGGGTCTGCAATCCCTGGACAACCTGCCTCAGACATTACTCCAATTACCAAGTCTCGGTTATTACTTACAAATTCACTCAGCTCTTTTTGAGAAGTTCGTTTGTCAATCACAAAAAATTCTTTGTCATCAATTGGGTAAGTTGGATTTATTTTTCTCAAATACCTTCTAGTGGTTTTTACGTTTTCTACTATAAAAACCTGTACTTCATCCATTATTTTTTGAACTCCCACAGGAATTGTCATTTCCATGTTGTACTCGCCCATTGTGATAGGCAACATATATAATTTTCCTTTACTCATTTTTATAATTGATAATTGACAACTAATAATTGATAATTACAGATTTGCAAAACGTAATTATTAAAAACAGTGTCTTATTTAAACTTATTTAATACCTCTTCACATGCCAAATCTAACATCTGATAAACATTTTCAAACCCTTCTTCTCCTCCGTAATATGGGTCTGGAACTGATGAATTGGAATCAGGTTCAATCTCATTCAGAATAAGTTTTACCTTTTGCTCCTCCGTTTCGTATTTTGCTAAGTTAAGAATGTTGTTGTAATTTTCTGTGTCCATAGCATAAATCACATTAAATTCCTTAAAATCATTTGCCTTGAATTGCCTTGCTCTTTGGCTAGTCAAATCTATTCCGTACTTAGTTGCAACTTCTATTGAGCGTTCATCTGGTAAATTCCCTACATGATAAGCCGCAGTTCCAGCCGAATCAATTTCCCAGTTCAGTCCGTTTTCTTTCACCTTGTGAGTCAAAATACCCTCTGCCAAAGGCGAGCGACAAATATTTCCCAAGCAAACCATTAGTATTTTCATCTTTTTCTAGTTATTAGTTTTTGCCATTAGGCAATAATTATGATTCTCGCATTAGTATTCAACTATTCTCAAACGGACTAAGTCGAAGTTTTTTTTAAAAAGAATAATTCACATTCCTTATTTCAATAAATAAAGATGCTAAAATACATTTCAACTTCGCTCGGTGTGACAATTTACAAAACAAAAAAACCTTTCCAATAAAATCGGAAAGGTTTTAATACTTATTACTAAGAACTGTTTTACTTAAGACTAATTTTTAGCCAAATAATCTGCAACTCCGTCAAAAGAAGCTGTCATTCCTTCTTTTCCTTCAGTCCAGTTTGCTGGGCAAACCTCTCCATTTTCTTCTGTAAATTGCAATGCATCTACCATTCTGATTGCTTCATCTACGTTTCTACCTAATGGCAAATCGTTTACCAATTGGTGACGAACAACTCCTGCTTTATCAATCAAGAACAATCCTCTGTAAGCGATCATTGGACCTGTAGCAATTAATGCTCCGTTTTCGTCATAATCGTATTCTCCTACTAATACTCCATAAGCATCAGAAATTGTTTTGTTTGTATCGGCAACTATTGGGTATTTAATTCCTTTAATTCCTCCGTGATTTTTTTCTACTTGTGCCCATCCCCAATGAGACTCTTCTGTATCTGTTGAACAAGCAACAACTTTTACTCCTCTTTTTTCAAATTCAGACATTTTATCCTGAAATGCGTGCAATTCAGACGGGCAAACAAATGTGAAATCTTTTGGGTAAAAGAAAAAGATTACTTCGTTCTTTCCAATGAATTGGTCCAAAGAATAATCTTGAGCGATATCGTTTCCGTTAATTAAAGCTGGAGCACTAAATGATGGTGCTTTTTTTCCTACTAATACTGACATATTTTATATTGTTTTTGAATGTTATTTATAATGATTCAAAATTACAAAATATATACTAGATAAGTCTATAATATGGGTTGATAATTGTCATAAAAAAACAAAAAATATCAATACCTAAACTACATTGTTCCCATTCTGGTCTTTTGTCCTTTAGTTCCATCACATTTTTTTGGTCCTTTGGCAGATGCACAACTCATTCCCAGGATAAACATTGCTAATAATCCTATAGCTACAACTGTTGATTTTTTAGTTTTCATAATTCAAGTATTTTCATTTACTATTAGTATTACGCCAATTTTGTGAAAAAAGTATCCTTTTTTTATTAATTTGGATAAAAAATTAAACAATTATGGATTTCAACAAAATAGTAGAGAAAGCAAAAAAATCCTCATTTGGGATGTGGAAACTAAACTTTGGCTTGCAAAGATTCATTCCATTCAACCGTCCTCATGGCATAAAAGTGATTGAGATATTGGACGACTCTGTTACTACAAAAATCCCTAAATGGAAAATTAATCACAACCACATAAAAGGAATTCACGCCTGTGGATTGGCAACTTGTGCTGAATTTTGTACAGGATTAGTGTTACTCTATAAATTAGGAATGAAGGATTACCGAATAATTATGGAATCACTAGAAATAAAATTCCATTACCAAGCCAAGAGTGATGTAACTGCGAGTTATGAATTTACAGATGTAGAATTAGCAGAAATAAAATCTAAACTGAAAGACGAAAGTATTGCTTATAAAAAATGCGAAGTAAAACTTCACGACAAAGAAGGAAATCATATTGCTACTTGCACCACAAATTGGCAAATTAAAGATTGGAAAAAGGTAAAGACTAAGGTTTAGGTTTAATGAAATATAATTAAAAACTAACACGTGTCATGCTGAACTTGATTCACTATCTAGCGAAAAATATTTCACTTTTATTCTCAGGCAATATCTTTTTGAATTGAGATTCTGAAATAAATTCAGAATGACTGTTTATTAGAGTTAATGAATCCTACTCCACAAAAATCTTCAATCTCTTAAGATTAATATTCCCTCTCTTGTCCACCACTTCTATTTCCAAATCATGAGTTCCTTGAGTCAACTCCTCTATTTCAGAAAGTGAAACAACAAGTCGGTTTCTTTTTCTCTTATAACTTGTCAAAATCCATTTACTATCAATTGATGCAGAATATGATTTTATTCCTGAAAGATTATCTCCAATCTTAAAATTGATTGTGCCGTTTGATTTAAATACATTTACATTTTGATTGTCTTCTAATATCAAAACTGGCATTGTTGTATCTATTGAAATAGCAAATTTTCCAAATTCACGAACTCTAGTCGTTACGAACCCTTCTTCAAAATCACCTCCTTTGTCGCTCATTCTTCCTTTGTCATCTAGTTTTACAATTAAGAGTTTTTGCAACAATACCGAATCCAACTCTTGACTTAAAGCTATCGATAATTTGTAATACTGATGAACTCCAACATAATTCATAGCCAAATGGTGTACAGCAGATAAATAATTGGAATCGGAACTCGCTCTATAATTAAAACATAAATCATCATACAGAGTGTTTTCTGCCATTAATAAATTAAATCCTTTTGACTTAAAATAATTAGACTCAGAAAATTTAAATACTTTATCACACGATTCTATGCCACTCAATTTAGTTGGTTTTTTAGTATCATCTCCTTTTACCTTAAAAGTCAAACTAGATGAATTACCTGCATAATCTTCTGCCTCATATCTAATTGTATAAACCGAATCAACTTCTGCATATAAATATCCATTATCCACATAATTGTAGATATCAAGTAAATTATTCCCTTTCATAAATGACTTATGGAAAGTTTGGTTGTTTCTTTTGTGTCTCAAATAATCTACATGATGATTAACATAACGATTGGTAGAAAAATCTAATTTATCTAGCTTATGAGAAAACAGTTCTTTTCCATTTACTTTTAAATTCAAAGTGTACAATCCACAAATATTCCTTGCATTTAATCTATCGGTTGAGTGCAAGGCAAAACCTATATTCCCGTGGGCAGTGATTTTTTTATTCAGGTAATAAGTTCCGTTTTTGTTTTTCTTTACATGAATTACCTTATCGCTATAAACTCCATTTACCAGAGAACTGTCATTTAAAGGAAAAATCTTTAAATTATTAATCATTGGTTTTTTAGTGTCCGTCACTTTATAGCCAAATAGAAAAGGATTCATTGGATTTTCTGACTCAGTTTCTCTAATTTCAAAATGCAAATGTGGAGCAGAAGAACTTCCTGAATTTCCACTTAAAGCAATGACTTGACCTTTTTTTACTCTTAATTCTCCAGAATCTAAATAAACATTAAAAGTCTCTTTTTGAATTTTATACTGGTAACTCTTTGCGTATTCAGTTATTGGACTTTTAAATTTTGACAAATGAGCATAAGCACTTGTGTAACCGTTTGGATGATTGATATAAATCACTCTTCCGTATCCATAGTGAGAAAATGCAATGCGTGAAACATACCCTTCATCAATGGAGTAAATGTTTTTTCCTTCCACTCCCATAGTTTTAAAATCGATACCAGTATGAAAATGATTGGAACGAACTTCACCAAAATTTCCTGCTATAATTAATGGAATATCTAGGGGAGATCTGAAATTTGTGTTAGTTGGCGAAACTTGAGCCAAAAAAGAATTCATGCTAATCATTTGACAAACAATAATAAAAATAACAAACCAACCTTTCATATTTCTCATAGAGCAAAAATAGAGAATTGACAGTATTTATTGAGAAAACAAAAAAAAGTTATTCACTTTTGATTTGGGACAAAAAGGAAATAAAATTAGTGTGATTGAATTAAGATTTGTATTTTCGTAGAAATCTATCGCATAAAAGAAGAAATGAGTATCGAACTGGAAAAAATAAATTTAATTTCGGATAAAGTCAATGTTTTGATTGGAATAAAAAATCATCAAGACAATGAAATAGAAAGGCTTAATGAAGAGTTGAAGACTTTAAAAGAAGAACGATTTACACTTGCAGATCAAAACTCGAACCTTGAAAAAGAGATAGAATTATTAAAGACAACTGATAGAACTTCACCTGATAAAAGTGACAACTTAGATGAAGTAAAAATCAGTGGAATGATTAAAGAGATTGAGGAATGCCTTGCATTACTCAAGAGTTAAATATATAGTTTTTTGAATGAGTCAAAAGAACATTAAAATAAAAATTGGTGACCGAGTTTATCCACTTACTATTAGCGATAGTGAGGAAAATGGTGTGAATACTTCTGTAAAAAATATAGAAGAAAACATCCTTAAACTTAAGAAGCAATATAATATAAATGATTCTCAAGATTTACTTGCCATGACTTGCTTAGAGTTTGCAACAAAGGCTCAAAACACACCAACTAAAACAGTTTCTACAGAAATCAATTACACCTCAAAATTGGATGGTATTATTGAATTACTTAACGAAGCTACCTCTTAAATTACACCACTTATTCTGTTCATTTGTTTTATTTGTTTAACTAAAAAAATATTAAAAAATGGAACCATTAAGTATACTAATTGGAGCAATCATAGGGCTCATAATTGGTGGAGTTGCAGTGTTTATGTTCTCGAAAGGACTTCTTAAAAAAGAAAAAGATGGAATGCTTTCAGAAGTAAAACTGAAACAAGAAACTATCAAGCAAGAAAAAATCTTACAAGCAAAAGAAAAATTTCTTTCGCTAAAAGAAAAGCATGAAACTTCTGTGAACGACAGAAATAGAAAAATGCAATCTGCCGAAGACAGAATTAAAAGTAAAGAGAAACAAATTTCTCAAAAATTGGAGGAAAGCTCTAAGAAAGAAAAAGACTTAGGTAGAGTAAAAACAGACCTTGAAAGCCAATTAGAAATAGTTTCTGACAAAAAAGAAGAGCTTTCTAAAAAGCAAGAAAAGCAAGTTGCTGAACTAGAAAAACTATCGGGTTATAGCAAGGATGAAGCGAAAGCACAACTGATAGAAACATTGAAAGATGAAGCTAAAACAGATGCAATGGCTTACATCAAAAACATTGCTGACGAAGCAAAACTATCGGCAAATCAAGAAGCTAAGAAAATTGTAATTCAATCGATACAAAGAGTTGCTACGGAAAAAGCTGTAGAAAATTCTGTTTCTATTTTCAACATCCCTAGTGATGAAGTTAAAGGAAGAATTATTGGAAGAGAAGGAAGAAACATTAGAGCACTTGAAGCTGCAACAGGAGTAGAAATAATTGTAGACGATACACCAGAAGCAATTATCTTATCTTGTTTTGATCCTATTAGAAGAGAAATCGCAAGACTTGCACTTCACCAATTGGTATCGGATGGAAGAATTCACCCTGCTAGAATTGAAGAAGTAGTTAAGAAAACAAAGAAATCATTGGATGATGAAATTATTGATACAGGTAAAAAGACTTGCATTGATTTAGGAATTCATGGACTTCACCCAGAACTATTGAAACTGGTAGGAAGAATGAAATACCGTTCTTCATATGGACAAAACTTATTGCAACACTCCAGAGAAGTTGCTAATTTATGTGCGACCATGGCAAGTGAATTAGGATTGAATCCTAAAACTGCCAAGAGAGCTGGATTACTTCACGATATTGGAAAAGTACCGGAAGATGAGCCAGAATTGCCACACGCAATCCTTGGTGCTAAATGGGCTGAGAAATATGGTGAAAAACCAGATGTAGTGAATGCAATTGGAGCTCACCATGATGAAATGGAAATGACTACTTTGTATTCTCCAATCGTACAAGTTTGTGATGCAATATCTGGTGCAAGACCAGGTGCAAGACGTGAAGTGGTAGAATCTTATATTCAAAGAATAAAAGACCTAGAAAGAACAGCTCTTGATTTTGATGGAGTAGAAACAGCCTTTGCTATTCAAGCAGGAAGAGAAGTTCGTGTAATGGTAGAAAGTTCTAAAGTATCTGACAAACGTGCAGACGAATTAGCCTTCGAAATTTCACAAAAAATACAAACTGACATGACTTATCCAGGACAAGTAAAAGTGACTGTGATTCGCGAGAAAAGAGCAGTTGGTATTGCTAAATAACAATTAAACTTAAAATTAAAAAAGCCTCAATAATCTAAGATTATTGAGGCTTTTTTAATGGGAATTACAATCAGTTTAATCTAATGAACATGCAGAGCATTTATTTTTTATCAGTAATGGAAACAAAACATATCATTTTGTAATTATTTACCAATACTCTCTTTCAACAAATCATTCAATTCATCAATTATCAAACACTTCTAGTTAAACTCTTCCAATGTTTTAAAATCTCGAAGCAATTCAAGAAATAAAGTTACCTTGTTATCAGGTAATTAAACTGCGATTTTCATAACGAATTACTTTTAATTAAATATAGAATAAAACTTTAATGCTGTGAAATTACAGCCTAATAATTTCTACCTCAACAAATTAACATGCCCAATCTTTTCGACTATTTTACGACTCTTAAATTTCATCTTCACTCGCCAAGTGTAAACACCTTGTGGACATAATTCATTCTCATATTTTCCATCCCAAGTGTTGCTCGGATCTGTTGTTTCAAAAACTACTTCACCCCACCTATCAAATACTTGCAACTCAAATTCATCTAATTGTTTCAATCCTACAAATCCCCATTCTGGATTCTTTCCTTCTGGATATGGAGTAAAACTATTTGCTACAAAATATAGCTCATTTTTTATTTCAATTGTTTTTATAATGGTGTCGTTACACCCAAAAGGATTCATTGCTATTAAAGTAATTTCGTATAAACCTTCTTCTAAATATTCATGAGTTGGACTAGCTAAAACAGACGAATCTCCATCTCCAAAATACCACTTGAATGAAGAAGTATTAATTGAAAAATTTGAAAATATAACCAACTCTCTTGTATTGGTAAAAGCTGGAGTAAAATCAAAATCTGCTATAGCAAATGGATAAACATCAATAAAGCCAATAATAACTGTGTCATCTTTACACCCCAAACTTGATGTAACTTCAAGTTCAACAGAATAAGAACCTGGAATGGCATAAGTCTTAACTGGGTTTTGAATAGTAGAAAAACTACCGTCTCCAAATTTCCATCCCCATTGTACTATCATACCAAAATTGACTGTAGATAAATCTGTAAAATTGATAGTCACAGGAACACAACCACTTGTATCAATTGTAAAGAATGATGCTCCAGTAACTTGATCTGTGACAACCACTGTGTCGTATTCAAAACAACCATTGGAAGATAAAATAACTGAATAAGTCCCTTGAGTAGTGGCATATATAGTTTGAGTTGTTTTTCCATTACTCCACAAATAAGTAGCGCCAGTATTTCCAGCATCTAGTAAAACACTATCTCCTTCACATTTTATAGTGTCATTACTTAATTCTTTTGTGAAGAATACAGATGCTAAAGTGATATACCTAGTACTATCATCTGGAATATGTAGATTTGAAATTCCAGAAACTGTAATCACATTACCTGATATTGAAAAACCTAATCCACTAGTTGAATTGTAGACAGTTGCATTTGTAAAATCACCATCATCATCTACTAATAAAGCAAGACATGACGTGTCAAAATCATTACCTGTTGCGCAAGGGCTTATTGTAAAATCACAATTTAAATTTTGAGAAAAATTTGATTTAGTCACCTTCCATTCTCTTTCTAGTCTTGAATTTAATAAGGGTGTTGGTGGCACCTCCAAAACTGTTGTAAATCTAGAACACATCAACCCACCATTACTACCCATCATAACATAAGAGGTGTCAGAATTAAAAACTCCTGTATTAGCTATGTTTGTGGGTTGTAAAGTATTTAAATAAACTCTTGTTACATCATCAAAACTATGAGATTGTCTTTGCAATAAAGCTTGGCTATCATCTCTCCCAATTCCTATTACGTCATTGTGATAAGTAGGATTAACAGAAGCGTCCCAAATGATTGTTCCATCAGTTGCAGTATAATCTCCTTGTATTCCCCCTCCAGTATTATCAAGTGTGACTCCATATTTTACTCCTAAATAAGCATGAACTTTACTCATTTCTGAAGCAGTTAAATCTCTGTTGTAAAAAATAAATTCATTCAAAAAACCATTAAATGGTGAATTAGTATTTCCTGGCATAATTCCAAAGTATAAGCCAGTTGAACCTGAAGATTGAGAAGCTCCACCTCCAGTAAAAACCTTTGAATTTTCATTGGTTGTTAAAGTTCCTACTCCACTTCTATTCCCTTTGTAGGAAATAATTGTAGGAATGTTATTTTCAGTCCAATCTCTTGATGCATTTGTACTCGTCCCTAATCCTTTTCCAGTTGCAAAACGACCTACTGCCCCTAAATTTCTAAACTGAATAGCGTCACTACCCGCTTCATTATAAAGCATCATGTGATTATTGTTTCTAACAAAGGTTGGGAAATAATAAACAGCAAAAAAAGTTCCTTGACTTGTACTAGTTGAATTGTTTAGTAAATTAAGTGACCCCGTATTTTGCAAAGCTTTAATTGTAGTATTTGAATTAGCAGCAAATTCAATAGTAGAATTGTAATTAGAGCTATTTCCTGCAGGCACATTCGTTACAAAAGGGTATGGCGCAGTATTATCAGTAACAGAAATACTACCTACTCCAACAGGAAATGTTGTAGTCCAATTTGTTAAATTCCCCAATGCTAATGCATCTGGCTTAAACCAGGCTGTGAGATTTACTGTTCCTAAATTTCCAGGGTTCTGAGAAAAAGAATTGACAGATAGGACCAACATCAAGATTGCAACAAGATTTTTCATTTCTTCTTTTCTGTAATTTGTTTAATACTATAAACTTAAACAATATTACCGAATTTTTAACAATCGCTTTAAACTAAATTACTTTGGAGTTCTCCAATATAAGTACAAAGAAAAGACTAAAAGGATAAGATTTGGTGCCCAAACAGCAATAAAAGGATTTAATCCGGCATTGGTTGCTGCAACCGTAGAAAACCTATTGAATACAAAATAAAGTGCTACAGAACCAATCCCAAGTAATATCGTTAATCCAACTTTACTTCTTGCAGGAGAAATACTAATACAAACGCCCAATAAAGCCAGTATAAAAAGAGATAAGGGGTTAGAAGTTCTTGAATAAATTTCTATTTCTACAAAAGGAACTATTGCTGAACCTTTCATTTTTTCTTTGTCTCTGTAAGCAATCAATTCGCCATAATACATAGTTGAAACCACTTCGTTTCTTTGTCCCAAATCCTTGAGCCCAAAACTAAGCGTAGTGTCTTTTGTTCTATGTCTCAATATACTATCACCCATAGGTAAATGAAACCTTTCAGTAACGTTCTTAAGACTAAAATGATTTGTATTACTATCGCCATAAGCATAATTGGCATACAAAGTATAATGTAACTTATTCAGGCCAGATTCATCTTTCACGTATTTATCCATCCATAATTCCGATACAGATTTCATTTCTTTAAAATTATAGGATTTATAAGAAACAATAGTCCCTGGGACGACTTCAAAATGAACTCCAGAAAGAATAGATGCGTAATTGGTGTGTACGTTTTCAAACGCCATCCTTTTTTGGTTTGCCTTGGGCAACAACACAAAATTAATGTAAAATGAAAACATAACTATTAGTCCAACTCCAACAAAAAAGGGTCTCAACATTCTATTGAAACTAATTCCTGTGCTGAGAATAGCCGTTATTTCACTTCTTTGATTTAGCTTAAGCGTAACCATCACAATAGTAATGAGTACAAACAAAGGAAAAAACATGTTCCCTATATACACTACAAATCCACTGTAATACTGAGTCAACAATTCTAAAATAGAAAGTTTAGTCTTCAGAAAATCATCTATCTTTTCAGAAATATCAAACACTACGATAATACAAAGTACACAGATAATTGAGAAGAAGAATGTCCTCAGTATTTTCTTAATTATGTATTTATCTATTGTTTTAAACATAAGTTATTTAAAGTCTAGTTGCCATTTTTCTCACCATTTCAGTTTTCCATGGATGGAAATCTCCTGCAATAATGTGTTTTCTAGCTTCCTTTACTAACCAAACATAGAAAGATAAATTGTGTATACTCGCAATTTGTGCTCCCAATATTTCTTTAGAAATTACCAAATGCCTTAAGTAAGCCTTGTTATAAAAGGAATCTACGTAAGAAGTTCCGTTTGGATCTATAGGTGAAAAATCTTCTGCCCACTTCTTATTTTTGATATTAATAAAACCTTCGCTTGTAAATAACATCCCGTTGCGGGCATTACGAGTTGGCATTACACAGTCAAACATATCAATACCAAGTGCAATAGTTTCTAATATATTGATTGGAGTTCCTACTCCCATCAAATACCTTGGCTTGTCTTTTGGTAAAATATTCGTAACAATATCTGTGTGCTTATACATATCTTCTGCTGGCTCCCCAACTGATAATCCACCAATTGCATTCCCTTCACGATCCATGCTTGCAATAAACTCTGCTGATTTTACTCTCAAATCATCATAGACACTTCCTTGTACAATAGGAAATAATGTTTGGTTGTAACCATATTTTGCTTCTGTTTCGTCAAATCTTGTGCAACATCTTTTTAGCCATCTGTGGGTCATTTCCATAGAGCGCTTTGCATATCCATATTCGCAAGGATAAGGAGTACATTCATCAAAGGCCATTATAATATCTGCTCCAATTGTTCTTTGAACGTCCATTGCATATTCTGGCGAGAAAAAATGACTAGATCCATCAATGTGAGATTTAAAAGTCACCCCTTTTTCCGTAATTTTTCTTCTTCCAGAGAGAGAATAAACTTGATATCCACCTGAATCCGTTAAAATTGGTTTGTCCCAATTCATAAACTTGTGTAAACCTCCAGCTTTTTCTAGCACTTCCATTTTGGGACGTAAATACAAATGGTATGTATTTCCAAGAATAATTTGTGCTTTTACGTCCTCATCCAATTCTCTTTGATGAACACCTTTTACAGTTCCGGCAGTCCCTACAGGCATAAAAATTGGCGTTTCAATTTCTCCATGATCTGTTTTTATAACTCCAGCTCTTGCTCGTGTATCTTGGTCTACTTTTAATAGTTTAAAATCCATGTAGGATAAAGTTTTTATTGATGAAATATATGTAAACAAAACTAATACTTTTCATCTAATTATGGAATAGAACAAGTCATAGTTTATTTGCTTGCTTCTTAGGTAAGAAAAAAAATAGAATAATAAATCTATCTATTTTTTTAGTCTCCCATGTAAACAACAGCCTTAAAGTCTCATTAAATTCTATCTGTCAATAGTTTAAAAAAAATACTGACAGCTTCGATTAAATAATAACAATTAACCGTTTGTAAGTACTTTGCTGAAAGTAGTATAGAACTTATATTTTTGAGTAATTTTAAAATGCAAGCTAACTATATAAATGACTAAAATAGGAGAAAATTTTTCGGAAAAAGCCAAAGGAGATTATGAATTAATCCAAAGGGCTATTCATAAAAAAGACGATAGCGCTTACACGGAATTAATGTCACGCTACAAAGATTCTATTTATTTCATGCTCTTGAAAATGGTAAGAAATAAAGATGATGCAGAAGATTTAACACTCGAAGCCTTTGGAAAAGCTTTTATGAATCTAGAACAATACTCTCCAAAATTTGCATTTAGTACTTGGTTGTTTAGAATTGCATCTAACAATTGTATTGACCACCTAAGAAAGAAAAAAATGGAGACTACATCCATTGACATTGATTACTCGAGTGACGACAATAATGCGCCTTATATTTTCTTACCTTCTACAGGAAGGAACCCGGAAGAAGAAGCAATTAGAAACCAAAAATTCAAATTGATGAGGGAATTAGTTTCTGAGCTAAAGCCCCAGTACAAATTGCTTATTGAAATGAGGTATTTCAAAGGATTGTCTTATGATGAGATTTCTACTGAATTAGATTTATCACTTGGTACAGTTAAAGCTCAGTTGTATAGAGCTAGAAAAACCCTAGAAGAAATTATTAAACCTAAAATGGATTACATTTAATGGACTTTGAACAAATACTACATTATTTTCCTAACCTAAACCCTATTCAGGTTAAGCAATTACAAGAACTAAAACCACTTTACGAAGAGTGGAATGCTCAAATTAATGTAATTAGTCGAAAGGACATGGATAATTTTTACGAGAGACACGTACTTCATTCTTTAGCCATTGCAAAGGTTTTAAATTTTAAGCCAAACACAAGAATTCTTGATGTGGGAACTGGAGGAGGTTTTCCTGGAATTCCTTTAGCCATTATTTTTCCAAAGTGCCACTTTCATTTAGTAGATTCTATCGGAAAAAAAATAAAAGTTGTGAATGGTGTAGCTAAATCTTTGGGATTAAAAAACGTAAAAGGAAGCCACATAAATGCCAAGCAAATAAATGATAAATATGATTTTGTTGTGAGCAGAGCTGTGACAAGATTAGATCCTTTTATTGATTGGATTAAAGCAAATTTCAATAAAAAAGGTTTTAATGAATTACCAAACGGAATTCTCTACCTAAAAGGTGGAGATTTAACAGAAGAATTGAATGAAATAAGAAAAAAATATACTTCTTATCCAATATCTTCGTATTTTGCAGAAGATTTTTTCGAAACAAAAAAAGTAATTCAAGTTGTAATTTAAAAACAACACTCCTATGCATGATTTTGACGCCAATAACGAAGAGTTTAAATCATTAATTAAAAACATTGAGCTTAAACTTAAAAACAAAGATTCCTTCTACTTGGATGTTGAGGAAATAAGCAATGTTGCCAATTATTATTTGGAAAAGGGAATCATAAATAAGGCCTTAGTTATTCTTAAAATTGGACTTAATCTACACCCTGTATCTGGAGATGTGAGGCTTCATTTAGCACAAGTATACTTGGCACAAGGCGAATATAAAACTGCCCTTAAATACGCCAACAAAACTCTTGAAGTTGAACCCAACAATCTAGAAATATTAATAATAAAGGCTGAGATTTTTAGCTACCAGGGAAATCACAAAAAGTCAATCGGATTTTACCAAGAGTACTTGGATAGAAATGAAGGAGAAAATCTCGATTTAATTTATAATGACATGGCTTGGGAATACGAATCGTTAAGGGATTATGATAATGCACTGAAGTATCTAATTCTTGCTTTAGAATTGAACCCAGAAGAGGACACATTACTGTTCGAAATTGCTTATTTCTATGAGGAAATGGGTAAACAAGACGAATGCATTGCATTTTATAATAAATTCTTGGATGAAAACCCATATTCTTACAATGCTTGGTACAACCTAGGAATTGTATACAATGAAAAGAAAGAGTATAAAAAAGCAGTTTTTTCTTTTGAATACGCCACTTTAATTAAAGACGATTTCGCTTCTGCCTATTTCAATAAAGCGAATGCTCATTATAATTTAAAAGAATACGGGCAAGCGCTTGAGTGTTATTATAAAACATTTGAATACGAAGACAACCAAGCAATTACTTTCTGCTACATTGGTGAATGTTACGAAAAATTAGAAAATTATAAAGAAGCTGAAAAAAGTTTCGAAATAGCTCTTTCCATTAGCGAAAATATCCAGGAAGCTTTGGTAGGAATGGCAATAATAAAAGATAAACTGGGACTTACAATTGAATCTTTGCCGTTTATTGAAAAAGCCAATAGATTATACCCAAAGAATGCAGATAGCTGGTACATTGCTGGAGAAGTTTTCAATAGACTAGAAAGGTATGAAGACGCCTATTTTTCTTATAATAAAGCGGATGAATTTAACACTGAAAAAAACATTCAGATCATTTTAGATTTTTCGAATTTTATTGCAGAAAATCTTTCTTTGGAAGAAGCTATAGATTACATTAAAAAATCGGATCAAATAAAAGCTCAATACCGATTAATTGCCTATTTACAAATGTTGGGACAAACAAAAAAAGCAATTAATCTGCTGGAGAAATGTTTGGATGAAAAATACGAAGGTCACAAAGACTTGCTTGATTATTATCCAGAAATTGTCGAATTACCTGAATACATTTCTATTATTGAGAATTTCAATTCTTAATTCTTTCTTTTTATAATAGTCAGCAAACTCAAAAAAGTTAGTACTGCATTCAATATTATTAATGCTCCTCCAAACTGAAATCCATTGAATAAATCTACCGAGTATTTATCAATATAGTAAGACAAGATGGGAGGAATAATACAAGCAATAATTACAAACTTATCATAAATCTTGAATTTGGTTAAAATCCCAAAGAAAAACAACCCTATTAAAGGACCGTAGGTATATCCAGCTAACCTGATTAATGTCCAAATTGCACTTTCATCCAAAGTGGAATTCAAAATAATAACGGTAATAAACAAAACTACCGACATGATTATATGAATTTTCATACGAGTAGATTTTGACACTTTCTTTTCTTCTGTCTCCACAAAATCGACACATACAGAAGTTGTAAGCGAAGTAAGAGCAGAATCAGCAGAAGAATAAGCTGCAGCAATTAATCCTAATAAGAACAATACTCCTATCCCAATACCCATGTTACTTTTTAATGCAATTTGAGGAAATAATAAATCTGTTTTTTCAGGAATCGCGATTCCTTGTTGCTCGGCATACATATAAAGTAATGCTCCCAAGCCTAAAAATATAAGATTAATAAAAACCAATACAATACTAAAAAAGACCATATTCGTTTGTGCAGATTTTAAGTTTTTACAACTCAAGTTTTTCTGCATCATGTCTTGATCAAGTCCCGTCATGCCTATTGCAATAAAAATTCCACCAAAGAACATTTTGACAAAATGAGTTCCACTATTCCAGTCCTCAAAGAAGAAAATTTGTGAATACTTACTGTTTATAATCGTTTCTATTACTCCTCCCGTTTCTAATAAGCTGAGCTCTTTGGATAAAAACCAAAATGTAAAACCAAGAGAAAGCAACATGAAAAGCGTTTGTAAAGTATCTGTCCAAATAATAGTTTTTATTCCTCCTTTGAAAGTATACACCCAAATAAGAGCAATAGAAATTAACACGGTAATTTCAAATGGAATATTTAACTCATCAAAAACAAAGACTTGAAGCACATTAGACACTAACAATAAGCGAATTGACGCTCCGATTATTCTTGAAAGCAAAAAATAAAGTGCGCCAATCTTATGAGAATAAAATCCAAATCTATTTTTTAAGTAAGTATAAATGGAAGTCACGTTCATTTTGTAATACAAAGGCATGAGAACATAAGCTATAACGAAGTAACCCACCAAATAACCCAAAACCATTTGCATGTAACCAAATTGCTTGGCAGAATTTCCCACCCAACCTGGAATGGAAATAAATGTAATTCCTGAAAGCGAAGCTCCAATCATTCCGAAGGCTACCAAAAACCATGGAGACTTTTTATTGGCTAAGAAAAATGTTTCATTATTTGCACCACGACTTGTTACATATGAAATCCCAATTAAAAGAAGGAAATAGGCTATAAGTAAAGAAAAAAGAAAAAATGGCGACATGAAACGTGTGTTATTTTTTGGATTTATTTTTTAAATATAGAGATTATTGGGTTACTTTTAGGAGTAATACAACCGAAATTCAAATTTTAAAATTTATTGGAATGAATAGACTCAATCTACTTCAGTTTTTAGCCTCTTTTTTACTGCTTTCAATCCTAGTTTCTTGTGGAGAAAAATCCGAAATGCCCGTTTGGGAAATAACCAAATCCAAAGCTCCAAAATCTTATTTGGTTGGAACCATAAAACACCTAAAAACAAAAGGAAACGAAACGATTATTACTAAAAGAGTCAGTGAGTTGTTTGATAGCTCTTCAACCTACATTACCGAAATAGATATTATCGGCTCTGATTTACTATTGTCTAAAAATGAAATAGAAATTGGAATGAATAGAACACTGAAAGAGATCCTTTCAGAAGAAAACTTTACTACTTTATCCAAATTAAAAAACCAATGGAGCAAAACCGCCAACAATACTTTTCAGTCGCCAGACAGTGCAAGAATAAAGCTCCTATTTTACTTGCAAGATATTCTTTATCAAAATGATGGAGAAAATATTTATTTTGAATACTTGTGGTTAAAACAAGCCATGGCAACTCAAAAAAGTATTACTGGACTTGAATCTTTCCAAAAGCATTACCAAGATTTATCGCAAGTTACCCTTGCCGAACAAATAGAATTCATGGAATCAATTGGGGACATTAAAGAGTTTAAAAAGGAGTTTAGTTCGATAGTAACAAATTCATATTTTGAGGGTGAATACAAAAACATATATGATGCTCATTTGGAGAAATTCACTTACAACAAAAGTAATCACGGGACTTTATGGAAACAAAAACATGAAAATTGGGCTAATACAATTGATTCTTTTTTGAGCAAAGAAAAATGCTTTATTTCTATTGATGTTCAGCATCTTTTTGGAAAAGAGAACTTTTTTGATTACTTATTTCTGAAAGGATATAAAATTGAAAAAATTCAATAACTATCTTTACTTTTACCAATCAAATTTACATTATGAAATTAATAGCAAGTCTTCTTTTTGTGATCTTATCCATTACAGGAATTTCACAAGACACAATAAAACAAGTAGATACTGCTGAAAAAGTAATTCTAATAAACCCTCTTCCTGTTTCTATTTATAATGAGTTGAAAACAAATGGGTCTGGAGTTGAAGTGACTATGTACCATACTTCTAAGACTTTTTCATTGCCGAATCTAGGGGGGACTAACTATTTTTTAACCTTTCTCCAGGGAAAATCCACAGTAAATTTCAATAAACAAAACACAGCATACGTTATGATTCTTGTGAAAGATGATTTCTATATGGATGCAGAAATATCAATAACAAACGAGAGTAGTTATATCATTTTCAAAAAAGATGGAGTGAAATATTATAATTTACTTAACCAAGCAGGAATAACTTTCTTTAGGAAATTTATGTAGTAATTAAATTCATTCTGTTATTTTTTTATTTTCTATTCATTTTTCCATTCAAAACAAAAATATCCTTTGCAAAAAAATGGAATAGGTACAAAAAACAACACCAAAGAAAGGATCATTGCAACTCCAGGTTGTTTACCTCTAATCACATTGTCAGAATTACAATTAGTGCAATCGATTTTTAATTTTTCCACCATTAAAATCTCACATTATCAATTAATCTCACTCCATCAATATGACCAGCAAACGAAACAAATACCTCTTTGCTATCTTCCCAATTCTCAAAATTCAATAACGAATTTGAATCTCTTATTTCTAAGTATTCCACCTCAATAATTCCACTAATCATTGCTTTAGCTTTTTTCTGAATTTCAATTACCGTAAAACAGGAATGGTATTTTAAGATGTAATTCATTGCATAACTTATTACCGAAGCTGCTTCTCTTCCTTCTTTAGTTAACAACTCGTTTCGTGAACTTCTTGCCAATCCATTCTCCTCTCTAATAATTGCACAGCCCACAATCTCTGTGTCCAGCTTTATTAACTCTACCAGCTTACATACAATCTTATATTGTTGAAAATCCTTTAATCCAAAATAAGCTTTATCAGAGTTTACGATAGTCAAAAATTTAGCTACAACATTTGCCATTCCCTGAAAATGACCAGGTCTAAATTCTCCTTCCAGTTCATTTTCTAACCCTTCAAAATCAAATTCAATCATTTCCATTTTAGCTCCATACACCTCTTCTGGAGATTCTGGGAAGAATAAAATATCGCAATAATCCTCAATCAATTTTTTATCTGCCTCAAGTGTTCTTGGGTATTTATCTAAGTCACTGGATACATTAAATTGGGTTGGGTTTACAAAAATACTACACACCACAATATCACATTCTTCACTTGCTTTTTTTATCAATGAAAGATGCCCATTATGCAAAGCACCCATGGTAGGGACAAAACCTACAGTTTTTCCTTTATTCTTTTTCTCTTCAATAAGAGAAGTTAATTCTTTTTTAAAATTGGTTACTTTCATTGATAAAACTAATAATTTGTTGAGCTAAACTAACTGAAAATATTGATATTTATGGTAATTTTTCGTACTTTTGTCAAGATTAACTTTAATCAATCAAAAATCATAGTTTAAATATATGAGTAGTAAAAAAAGAATTTTATATATCTCACAAGAGGTTACACCTTTTTTGAAAGCTTCTGAGATATCTTCAAATGTAAAAACATTAGCGCAAAAAACGCAAGAAAGTGGGAAAGAGATTAGAGTTTTTATGCCAAGATATGGCCTAGTAAACGAAAGAAGAAATCAACTACATGAAGTAATTCGTTTATCAGGAATGAACATGATTATCAATGATGTAGATCATCCATTAATTATAAAAGTCGCTTCTATTCCTTCTGCAAAAATGCAAGTTTATTTTATCGATAACCAAGAGTTTTTTAAAAGAAAGGCTATTGTAAAAGATGAAAAAGGAAAATATTTTGACGATAACACACAAAGATCTGTCTTCTTTATTAGAGGAACTTTAGAGACTGTAAAGAAACTAGGATGGATTCCTGATGTAATTCACTGCCACGGTTGGTTGACTGCATTACTTCCAATGTACTTGAAAACATATTTTAAAGATGATCCCCATTATGCTAATACGAAAGTCATAAGCTCAATTTATGAAGATTCATTCACAGGAGAATTAGATAAAAACACGTTAGATATTTTGAAATTTGACGGAGTAGAAGATTCTTATTTCAATCATTTCAAAAATGATTTATCTTACGCTAGTTTAACAAAAACTGCGATTGATCATTCGGATGGTGTTGTCTTGTTTTCTGATAATATCGACAAGGAAATTATTGATTATGCTAATGATTCTAAGGCTGATACGTTAAAGTTTGTTAAAGAAGACGAACACTTCGATAATTGCTCTACGTTTTATGATCAAATCATGGGAAAAGAAGCTAAATTAGCTGAATAAATTTAAAATGAATACCTAAGAATGAATATAACTTCATCAACTCATATAATAAGGAAAGCCATATGGCTTTCCTTATTTGCTTTAATACTTAATTGTAAAAAAGACGAAAACTTTATTGGAACAGAAATTCAAAACGAAGACATTAATGTTTCCAAAATAGACAATTTCACTATCCAAACCTATACTACTTTAGCTGATTCTTTAAGAGCAGATGAAATCTCAATTTCTACTCTTGGAAGTATGAACGACATGGTTATGGGGAAAACAAATTCAAGTTTTTTTACACAATTAAGACTCCCTGTTGACAATGTTAACTTTTCTGGAGCTGGACCACTAACTAATATTGTTCTTGACTCGGTAGTTTTATCATTGGAATACAAAGATCATTACGGAAGTCTGGATGCACAAACTTTTGAAGTATTCCAAGTAGGACAAGACATAGAAATTGACTCTGCTTATTATAACGGGAAGAGTTTTACTAATTTAGGAACAGACTTAGTTAAAGCTGGAACACAAACACAAATACCCGACCCTAGCTCAACAGTTTACGCTAATGGAGATACACTTCCTGCACAACTAAGAATTAAATTAGATAACAGTTTTGGACAATCTATCCTTAACGAAAGTGGAAATTCTACCTTATCGGATAACGAAAGTTTTGCGCAATTTATGAAGGGAATAGAGGTGAAAGCGAATAATCCTGGACAAGCTACAGGAGAAGGTGCTATTTTACTTTTTGACCTTTTATCAGTCAATTCTAAAGTAACTTTATACTATAGAGATACTGCAACAAAAGACACAACATCATTTGATTTATTGATAAACACTTATGCTTCAAGAGTAAACCTAAACAAACATGATTACACTGGAACACAAGTAGATGCTCAGATTTCTGACTCCACTTTGGGCCAAAACGAAGTGTATATTCAAGGACTACAGGGAGTAAAAACTGAAGTGAACTTTGATGACATCCTTAGATTAAGAGATTCTGGGATAATTATAAACAAAGCAGTATTAACTATGCCAGTAGACTTTACAACTGGAAGTTCTTTTGAGCCAAATCCTCAGTTACTTGTTATAAGAAATGAAGAGGGGAATAAGTTTTTAATTCCAGACCAAACTATGTTTGCTGGAACAGCTGGATTAGCAAATGTTGGAGGAGAATGGAACGAAGACGATAGCCAATACGAATTTGTAATTACAAGATACATAAACAATATTTTGAACGGAAAATTTCCAAATAATAACTTAACTCTCGAAACTGTTTCCTCTATGGTTACACCAAACAGAGCCGTATTTTTTGGTCACAATTCTGTGATGAATAAACCAAAATTAACCATTACTTATACTAAGTATTAAAGTCATAAACTATGTGTGGAATTGTAGGTTATGTAGGTGAAAAACAAGCCTACGACATCCTTATCAAAGGATTAAAAAGATTAGAATACAGAGGCTATGATAGCTCTGGAATTGCTATATCTGGACAAGAGAAAGATTTAAAATTTTATAAGAGAAAGGGCAAAGTTGCGAATCTCGAAGAATTTATTGGAGACCGAAGTACCGAAGGGACTATTGGGATTGGCCACACAAGATGGGCAACTCATGGGCCAGCCAATGATGTAAATGCACATCCGCATGCATCTGGAGATGGAAACCTTGTTCTTATTCACAATGGAATTATTGAGAACTATGTAAGTTTGAAAAAAGAGCTTGAAAAAAGAGGTCACGTATTCTTAAGTGAAACCGATACTGAAGTTCTTATTCACCTTATAGAAGAAGTGAAAAAACAAGAAAACGTAAGTCTTTTTGAAGCCGTAAGATTATCCTTAACTGAAGTTGTAGGAGCTTATGCAATTGTAGTGATGGATAAAAACAATCCAGACGAATTGGTCTTAGCTAAAAAAAGTAGTCCGCTTGTAATAGGAATTGGAGACAATGATTTCTATGTAGGATCGGATGCTACACCGATTATAGAATATACAAAAAATGTAGTGTATTTAGAAGACGAAGAAATTGCAATAATTAGCAAAAAAGAGGGATTGAAAATCAAGAAATTGAACAACCAAGATATTTCTCCAGCCATTCAAGAATTACAAATGAAATTGGATGTTTTGGAAAAGGGAGGTTATCCTCACTTTATGCTAAAAGAAATATTTGAGCAACCAAAAACTATCCTCGATTGTATGAGAGGAAGAATTGATGCTCAAAAGAGTTTTGTATCACTTGGTGGGATTGAAGAATATGCTACTAAAATAGTAAATGCTAACAGAATAGTAATTATAGCTTGCGGAACCTCTTGGCACGCAGGATTAGTAGGGGAATATTTGATAGAAGACCTAGCAAGAATTCCTGTAGAAGTAGAGTATGCTTCGGAATTTAGGTATAGAAATCCAATAATAAATGAAAATGACATTGTACTAGCAATTTCTCAATCGGGAGAAACAGCAGATACTTTGGCTGCAATAAAATTGGCAAAATCTAAAGGTGCAACCATCCTTGGAATTTGTAACGTAGTAGGCTCTACAATCTCTAGAGAAACGCATGCAGGTTCATACACGCATGCAGGACCAGAAATTGGGGTTGCTTCGACCAAAGCATTTACTGCACAAGTAACTGTGCTTTCCTTGTTAGCTTTGAGCTTGGCTCAAAAGAAAGGAACCTTAGAAAAATCGAAATTAAATAGATTACTTTTTGAATTGGAATCTATTCCAGACAAAGTAGCTGAAGTTTTGAAATCGGATGACACTTGCAAGAAAATTGCTGCGATTTACAAAGATGTAACCAATGCACTTTACCTTGGAAGAGGATATAGTTTCCCAGTTGCATTAGAAGGAGCATTGAAACTAAAAGAAATTTCTTACATACACGCAGAAGGATATCCAGCTGCAGAAATGAAACACGGACCAATTGCACTAATTGACGAAGAAATGCCTGTATTTGTAGTAGCTACAAAAGGACCTTCTTACGAAAAAGTAGTAAGCAATATCCAAGAAGTGAAAGCGAGAAAAGGGAAGATTATTGCAGTTGTAACAGAAGGAGATGTAGACGTGAAAGCTATTGCGGATCACGTAATCGAAATCCCTCACACAGAAGAACAATTTACACCTATATTGGCTACAATTCCTTTCCAACTCTTAAGTTATCACATGGCGGTAATGAGGGAGTGTGACGTAGATCAACCAAGAAATTTGGCTAAATCTGTTACAGTAGAATAAAGTCAATAGCTTAGCTGTCTATTTTATAAATCATTAATAACTACAAATTATGAAAGTTCCATTTATTATACTTTACATAGCTTGTAGTCAGGTAAATAATTGTGGGAAAAATACTACATCAGGAAGTGATTCAATTAAAAATGATTTACAAATAGGCAACCTAAAAGGAAAAATAAAATCAGTAGAAATTATTAATCCAGAAAATGCACAATACATTGAAGGAGATGATGATTATATTGAAAATTCTATTCCTGTAGAGTCCTATAAATACAACAATATGGGGTATTTAACTGAATCTGTTAAATACGAAGACGGACAAGGCAGGCTTCAGGAGTCCTATAAATACGATACTGAAAACAATTTGATTGAATACATAAGACATCCTAACCCTTATGGTTACGGATACAGTAAAAAAACCTATCAATACGACAATAAAGGCAATAAGGTGAAAGGGGTTATCAATGACCTTGCCGAAGGTATAAATCATACTTTGACTTATCAATACAATGACCAGAGTTTAATTGAAAAAATTAGCTATAGATCGGATAGTATTACCTATGATGCTACGATTTACAACTATGATGATGAGAATAATAAGATTGGAATCGTTTCATTTTATTCTGACGGTAGAATAAAACAAAGTGACTCACTTAAAAAAGACGACAAAGGTAATCGCATAGAAGTAGTCTCATATGGCAGGGGGAGAAAGTATCAATTGAAATACAACAACAAGGATAATCTGATTGAGATTATTTATTATGATTGGAATGGGGAATTAAGTTATAAAGAAGCCTATCAATATAATGATGCAGGTAATAAAGTTAAAATGACTCACCTTATTTATCCCTATATGGATGAAATAAACAAGATCTATAAATACGACACTAAGAATAATCAGATTGAAATGATTGAAACTAATTATAAGGGAGAAATAAATTCAGAGACGAATAAATATAAGTATGATTCCGAAGGGAATTGGACTCAAAAATCGGCCTCTTGGAATACGGAAAAACCCTTTAATGTTGTGAAAAGAACGATTGAGTATTATGAATAAACCCAATCAATTATTGGTTATTTTTCGTTCTTTAAATCAAATATTTGTAATGCAATTTGTTTTCTAATGACTCACTCGCTATTTCTTTATGTAAAATTTTATGTAGCTTTACGCATTAAAATATTGTTCTAAGTTTTTAATATTATTCTGAAATTTCAAGATTAAGAAAGAAAATAGAATTCTTAAAATCAACACTATAAAAATTAAACTTTTATGAAATTATTTAGCGCAGATTTTATGTTGTTTGGAATAATGATATTTTTTGTCATTGTAACTTCTTTACTTTTGTACTTAGTTTTCAAGTCGATAGTAAACAATAAAAAAACTGCTCCCACTCCACCCACAATTGAGCCTTACAAACCTCAGTCTGTAAAACAAGGAGTAGACGAAAAGCAAAAACACCTATTCCCTCTTCAACTACAAGCCTACGAGAGAATTGTCTTATTCATGGAACGCATTGAACCCAGTAACTTGGTAATGAGAAGTAAAACAAATGACATGACAGCTCAGCAGCTTCATGGCGTTTTGCTTAACAACATTAGAGAAGAATACGAAAACAATGTCTCGCAACAAATTTACATCTCGGATAATGCTTGGAACCTTACAAAACAAGCTAAAGAGGAAACGATAAACATCCTAAATCTTGCCGCAAATTCATTGGATACAAATGGAAACAGTAACGACTTAACTCGTGCTATTTTCGAAAAAATGATGATGCTACCCAAATCTCCATCGCAGATTGCTTTGGATTATTTGAAAGCTGAAATTAAGCAAGTAATAAAATAATAAAAAACTCCCCTTTTGAAAGAACACGAATTTAAAATTACTGGCGAATACATTCACATGATTCAATTATTGAAAGCAATGTCATTTGTAGGAAGTGGCGGAGAAGCCAAAGAATGCGTACTAGATGGATTGGTTTACTACAATGGTGAAGTTGACTACCGAATGCGACTAAAAGTGCGCCCTGGAGATGAAGTGGTATTTGAAGGGAACTTTATTAAGGTCGTTTAACTTTGTTGAATTTTACTTAATTCAACTTCTAAAAATTTCCAGAACTTTATATGCTCTTGGGAAGAATCTGATATAAAATAAAGTTGAATATAATTTAAATCAAAGTAATCGGAATCATCTATACAACCTATTCCTCCTTCTGATTTCGAACTAACATTAACATTCGCCTTGTTTTAGCTATTTTTAAAAAAGACACCTTAATAATTTCATAAAAAATAAGATTAGCCCAGACATTTGCTTCGGGCTTTTTTTGTGCTTTATTTTTTATCTCAAAAAAAAATAGAATTCTCACTAATAAATAGTCTTAAACCAAAAAAAACCCATCAACTTACGTTAATGGGTTTTTCTTTTTGCGGAGAGACAGGGATTCGAACCCTGGGTACCCTTTTGGGGTACGCTTATTTAGCAAACAAGTCCTTTCGGCCACTCAGGCATCTCTCCAATTTCCTTTCGATTAAGGTTTGCAAATATAGAAAAGTTTATCTACACAAAAAACAAAAGGCTTAAAAAAATCTTGCATTTTCTTTTGCCATTTTTCTTAGCAAACTACTGGGTCTATATCGGTCTTCGCAATAGGTTTGATATAGGTTTTCCAAAATCGTCAAAACCTTGTTGGCTCCCAGCTCATCACACCATGCTAATAAACCTTTTGGGTAATTGGTCCCAAAGCGCATTGCTAAATCAATATCTTCTTTAGAAGCTACTTGCCAGAAAACTGCATCTGCCGCTTCGTTAATTAACATTGCTAAGATTCTTTCAAAAATTTCTTTTCCTAACTTCTCGTCTTTATTAGGTTCAGCATTTATTGCTCCTTCTTTGTAATCATAAAACCCTTTCCCTGTTTTTCTTCCCAATAATCCAGCCTCAGAGAACCGTTTTTGCGTAAACGAAGGTTTGTATCGTGGATCACAATAAAACGAAGTAAACACAGTCTCTGTTACTGTGTAGTTGATGTCATTTCCTATGTAATCCATCAACTCAAAAGGTCCCATTCTAAAACCGCCAATTTCTTTCATTGCCCAATCAATTGTGGCAAAATCTGAAATCCCCTCTTCGTAAATCCTCAATGCTTCTCCATAAAAAGGACGAGCCACACGATTCACAATAAATCCTGGAGTATCTTTTACCAATGCTGTTACTTTTTTCCAGCTGTCAATCGTAGATTTTGCTTTATCGGTTACCTCCTGCGCAGTGGTAATAGCAGGGATTACCTCAACCAATTTCATTAATGGGGCTGGGTTAAAGAAATGAATTCCAATAACTCTCTCCGGGTTTTTACAAGCCGAAGAAATAGAAGCAATACTCAAAGAAGAAGTATTGGAAGCCAAAATACAATCTTCCGATACAATTTCTTCCAACTTAGAAAACACACTTTGTTTTACCTCTAAATTTTCTATAATTGCTTCAATGATTAATTCCGAGTTTTCGAAATAATCCATGCTTTCTATAAACGTTATTCTTCCAAGAATTGCATCTGCATCTTCTCTAGTATACTTTTCTTTTTCTACTAATCTATCAAATAACTTATTCAATTTTGCTCCAGCTTTATCCAAAGAAGCCGAGTTTGTATCAAACACCATTACTTCTTCTCCTGCCGTAGCTGCAACCTGTGCTATTCCAGCACCCATTGCTCCTGCTCCAATTATTCCTATATTCATTCTTTTTAGTAATTAGTAAATAGCCATTAGTTGATTCTCGCTTTAATTTTTATTGCTCTAAAATCTTTTTTTCTAAGAGCGAAGCGATCTTTAATCTATTCTTATTTCCCCTTAAATACTGGTTTTCTCTTCTCCAAGAAAGCCTCAATTCCTTCTTTATTGTCGTCAGTTTTTGATGCTTGCGCTTGCAAATCTCTTTCCACTGTAAGTTGTGTTTCCAAGTCATTTGTCAATGCCTTGTTCAAAGCTCTTTTGGTCAATCCAAATCCTTTGGTAGGTCTTTGTGCCAATAGTTTTGCAAATTCAAATGCAGTTTCTTGCAGTTTTTCATGCTCCACCACTTCGTAAATCATTCCTATCTCTTTGGCTTTTTGAGCCGTAAACTTATCTGCCAAAAACATGTGAGCAGTTGCTCTTTGCATTCCTATTAATCGAGGCAAAAAGAAAGTTCCTCCACTGTCTGGAATTAATCCTATACTACTAAACGACTGAATAAAACTCGCTTTCTCACTCGCAAAAGTGATGTCGCAAGCAATTGCAATGTTTGCTCCTGCTCCTGCTGCAACTCCATTAACGGCTCCAATAATTGGTTTCTCAATGTTTCTCAATCTCATCACAATAGGATTGTAAGTTGTATCTACAATGGTTTCAATACTTGGAGCATTTTCTCCTGTTGCTTCTTTCAAATCTTGCCCTGCACAAAACCCCTTTCCTTCGGCAGTTAAAATAATTGCACGGATAGAATCGTCTGTTTCATATTCATCCAAAGTTGCTTGTACTTCCAATGCCATAGGAATATTAAAACTATTGTAAACTTCGGGGCGATTGAGAGTGATAATCCCAACTCCTTCTTTTTCTTCTTTCTTTATAAATTCCATCTAGTAATTTTGTTTGGTTAAAAATACGGATTCTTCTATTAAATAAAAAAGAACCGCTACAGATTATGTTCTGCCAAAAAATCGAATGCCATTTTTTCTAACTCTGGAAAAAAAATTAAAAAATTAGCTTCCAGCTCTGTTTCCAGTTCTTGTAAATCTTGCAGAGAGTTTTTTATTGTATTGGAATATTTTGCTCTTCGTGCAATACTGTGCAAGGCTTTGTCTATTCCCCAATAAAATTGGTAGTTATAAAACCAATTCTGTTTTCGCATATTTGGTAAAAATTTTACCACTTTCTCGGGAAATACTTTTCTCATTTCCCAGAAATCATCATACACACTCGTTGCAAATTCTTGGAGAGGCTCTTCAGAAAACTTATTCCAGTTTTTGGCCAGAAAATAATCGTAATAAATATCCAATAAAACAGAGGAATATTTTCCTTGTCTTGGATGTAACATTCTTTTACTTTCGTGAACTAATTCATGAGAATCGGTAAATTCATCAATTTTTCTGTGTAATTCTACTCCTAACTGCACTTCTTTGGAATATTTTTCTAAATTATTTCCACGAATAAAATCAGCTAAAAAATTCCCAACTCTTATCTCTCTATGGTGCTTTGACAAGTATTCGTGAGCGAGAAAGTTCATAGTGAATTTGGTCTTTAAAATGTTTTAGACCATAAATGTAATATTAATTGACGTTATTTTTTTTAAAATTTAAATGTTCTCTTATATTTGCACACCCAAAAAAAATGGCGAGGTAGCTCAGTTGGTTAGAGCACTGGATTCATAACCCAGAGGTCACGAGTTCAAATCTCGTTCTCGCTACAAAAAAAAGCCTCCTTACAAATTGTAAGTAGGCTTTTTTGTTATGTCTTATTTTCTAGGATTTACTAGGGTGGATATAATTGATACACATCAGGATTCAAAATTGAATTGACCGATAAGGTTTTAAAATTATCCACATCATAAATCGTTTCTATATGAAATCCATATATAGAATAAAGAGAGACCAACATGTATTCTCCTGGGTATCTTTGCCGCAGAAGCTTCCCGTCTTTTTTTAAGAGCTTTAATCTTGATTTGAGATTAAACAAAGAAAACTCTTCTTTGGTTAAATTCATATTTTTGAGTTTTTATTAGACTTTGATATGCTCAAAGCATTAAGAGATTCCATGTTATAATTATCTTTTACTTGCATATACGCACAAGATTGTGTTTGAGTTGCACCAAACTTTCTTTTTTCGGTAACAGCTGAATAACCTAATTCAACTTTCTCATACCCTAACTCTTTTGCTCTTAGTAAAACTCTATACATTGCTTGTCTATAAGTATTATGTTCTCTATTTGTTTCATAATCTACACCTACGAGTAAGAAAGAATAGTTTTCTTCTCCCTTATGACAAATGCAGACTGCTATTGCTTCATTATCTTCTTCTGAAGTGAACTCTGATTTTAAACTCAGGGTAATAAACTCCCAATCTTTATTAGTCGCAAATTTTCTAAACAATTCGTAAGGTAATTTATAAGTATTTAAAGCTAGACTATTACTTTTTACATTTAAATATAATTCATAGTACTTTTCAATGTTTTTTTCTGAGCAGTTCTCAATAACATTAACGTCAAATTTGTTCTTATGTCTAAAAACATCTTGAGTTATATGTTTTTTTGATCTTTTAGACAAAGATTCTTTTAAACTTAAATCATCCGTCCAATTCATATTTTCTATTTTATTATTTTCTGGCATTTCCATTTTGAAATATCCGTTATTAATCATAAAATCATCCATTTCATTATCAACCATTGATAAATCCCTTATCATTACGCTATTTGCATTATTGATTTCCTGAATTTCAGAAACTTTTGTTAAAAACATAGTCATAGCTTGTTTCCAGTCCTCTGATGTTCTATCCAAATAGATATGATTTCCTTCCGTTAACAAAGAACCTACCTGAAGAGTTCTGCTCGTATAAAAATAAGGGTCATTAATTCTTTTTTGTTCTATTTCATAAGATATATCTTCTGGCGAAAGCATGTCGTCTTTAGTCATGGCCGTAGTTAAAAATGTTGCTAATACAACTTTCCCATTTTTATCTTTTATTGTTAAATAATCAAAATCCCAATTTTCTTCATCCAATTCATTATTTTTAAATGAGTTCTCAAGTAAATTCAAACCATTCCAATCAAACGTCCCTCTATTTCCTAATAAAGTATCCCATTGAGACTTCGGAATATCCAATATCGTATCGGCATGCTCCAATGTCAATTGGTTTTCATTTACTAGTAGAGCTTCTCCTTCTAAATTTTCAGAATAAATATCCTCAATTTTAAAAGCTTGACAAATTTGTTGAACTGAAAAATCCTCTTCTTTTAAAACAGTTAAAAAATGACTTGCCATAGACTTTACCATGCTTTCAATTTGCTCGAATGTATGCAGCCTAGTGATTGTGAATCTTACCCCTGTATTTTTGATAGGTACAGCAGGGAAAATTCCGATATTCAAGAAAAAACCATCCTTCATTAATTTATTCACCAAACTGTAAGCTATTTTTGGCAAGCCAACTCCTACAAAGAATATAGGGGAGAAGTCTGCCGCTAAGTTTGGTAATTTATATTTACTTAACATCAAGTGAGTGTACTTAATGTTCTCTTGTAACTCTTCTTGATACTCGTTAATTTCTTCAGATAAATGAAAATCGGCAGAAGCAATTGCAGCTCCCAATGCACTGGGTTGCATTGGTCCCGAAGTAATCATTGGTCCACCAAGACTTCTCACACTCATTGCTAATTCAGCATTAGGGAATAATAATGCTCCGCCACCTGTAGCAAATGCTTTTGCAAAAGAGGTAGCCATAACCATTTGTTTGTGGATGTCTCTTTCAGCTAATACATACCCTCTTCCATGTTTTCCGTAACAACTCATACCATGAGCATCATCTACATAAAAACGAAATTGTTCGTATTTATCCATCAAAGCAAACACTTCATCCAAAGGAACAGCATCACCATACATTGAATAAATACCATCTGCCATGTACCAAATGTTGTCGTATTCTCCTTTGTATTCTTTTATCTTATCTTCCAATAAGTCCATTCTATTGTGCCTCACCATTTCCACTTTCACACCTTTAGCCTTTACCAAAGCAACAGCTGTTTGAACAGAACTATGAACTTGATGATCCAAAATTACGACATCATTGGGACCTACTAAAACAGGGATTGCAGCAATATGACCCAGTGTAGTCGTTGGAGTCACGACAGCAGAAGCGTTAAATATTTTCGAAAGCTTTGTTTCAAGCTCATCATAGAAACGAGGAGAGACATAGGCTCTTGAGGAAGAGAACTGGGAACCATAATCATCAATGGCTTGTTTTGCTCCATTCTTTATGTTCTCATTGAACTCTAGTCCTAAATAGCTACATGAACCAAAATTAACATAATTCTCTCCTTTTATTTGAATTGAATTATTATTTAATTTCTTATCCTCTGTCGTTAAATGTGCAACTCCATTTTGTTTTGCGTTCTTAACAATTTTCTCTACCGTTTCATAAATTTTATATCTTGCCATAATGATTTTTGTTTTAAGTGTTAATATCAATAACAAATATATAATACTAAGCTTAAGGCTGAAACAGTAAAATAACTATGTTCGAAAGCAAAAAATAAGTATTTATACTTAAGTATAAATACTTAGTAAAAGTCTTGTTGTTTAAATAATAAAGACTACCTTTAAATAAGATCAAATTGATTTTTATTTACAAATGACAGAAATATTTTTTAATACCGACTTCATAAACCTCTCAATACAAGACGGTATATTGATCGTTATTTATAAAAAAGGACCAATAACGCTTGATATAGCTAAGGAATTAGTTGAAGTTAGACTTGATTTTTGCAAAGGAAAATCCTATCCTTTTTTGGTTTGTGACGAAGGAATTGGGATAAATGGAATGGATAGAGAAGCACGCGAATTCATGGGCCACGGTAAATCAAAAGAAGGTATTGTAGCTGCTGCATTCCAGACCAACTCTGCTTTCAATAAATACATCATAAATTTCTTTCTAAAAATATCCAATAAAACTACTCATTTTCCAACAAAAATATTTTCGAATAAGAAACTAGCAATAAATTGGCTTGAAAACTTTGTTGAAAAAAAATAAGGCTTATCTTAGTGTAGAATATAAATTCCATGCTAAAATCACAAGAAGAAGAATTAAGTAACTTACTTATTGAATATGCAGCAGGGAATTATACTGTGAAGGGCAAATTGTCGGAAAAGCAAGACGAAGTCGACATGATCATCCAAGGAATAAACATGCTGGGTGAAGAATTAATGGCAACCAATGTCTCTAAAGACTATTTTTTTAGTATCTACAATGCTGTTACTGACTTGATTATTATTCTTGATAACAATCAAAATATTTCGGATATAAATTCTTCTGTTTGTTCCCTTTTTAACATTGAACTAAACGAAGTAATAGGAAAAAGTATTTATCATATAATTGGCGATAAGAAATCTACTTTTTCTAAATTCGAAAGAATAAAAGACTCTTCTATTAACTCCTATACTTTTGAGGCAGAGATTGATTACAATAACATTAAAATAATTGGTCTTTTAACTAGTTCTAAAATTATTGACAGAGTCAATAACAAACAAGGTTTTTTGATTAAAATAAAAGATATAACACAGGCCAAAAAAACGGAACAAAAAATTATACAAACGATTGTAAGAACGGAACAAAACGAGCAAAAAAGAATGGCGGATGACCTGCATGATTCACTTGCTCAAGAAGTTGCTATGGCAAAACTAATGGTTACTAATTTAGAGGTATACGGAGAAAAAAATGACCAGAATTTCAATAAATTAATTCAAACTTCAAAACACATCTTAGATGAGGCAATAACTCATATCCGTGAAATCTGCTATAACTTAATGCCGAGTGTACTAATAAAGGGAAATATTGAAATTGCTCTTTCTGAGTTTGTAAAAAAATTAAATTCTCAGAACATTATTCGATTCCACTATAAATCAGAAGGTAACTTTGACAACCTTAACTCTGAAATTGAAATTGTAATATTTAGAATAGTTCAGGAGTTTATTAATAATTCCATCAAGCATTCGAAAGCTAAAAACGTGACTATTGTAACCAAAATAAATGGGGATAATAACTTCTTTATTGAATTAAAAGATGATGGTGTCGGATTTAATCTTAAAAAATTGAAACCTAATACAGACGGAAGGGGTATAAACAACTTAAAAACGAAGGTGAATGCTTTTGAAGGAGAATATAGTCTTACAAGTAAAGAAAACGAAGGGACTAGACTTAAAATTACGTTTCCTAAAATAAATTAAAAATGGAGAAATTAAAGATACTTATTGCAGACGATCATAAATTAGTAAGAGAAGGAATTAAAATAACTTTGTCGCAAGACAATAGTCTTTTTGAATTTGAGAGGATGGATGAAGCTTCAAATGGAGAGGAAGCAGTAATAAAAGCTGAATTATTTGATTACGATCTTATATTCATGGATATCAATATGCCAATTATGGATGGTATTGAAGCTACAAGAAAAATAAAAAGTGACAAAACCAGAGAGAACAAAATAATTGCGCTATCCATGCACAGTGAGGAGTTCCAAATTAAAAGCATGATAAAATCTGGAGCCTCTGGATACATTTTAAAAAACACTGAATCAGAAGAGCTTAACAGAGCTATAAAAACCATTTTAAATGGAAATAAATATTACAGCAATGAAGTTGCTTTAAAACTACTTGGTGATTTCAAAGGAGATGACATTAATCCAGCTATAAGCTCATCTAAACCAATGGTGAAAATAGCAGAATTATCCAATAGAGAGATTCAGGTTTTGAGATTGATTGCTAATGAATTTACAAATGTCGAAATTGCTAAAAAATTAAAACTAAGCAGAAGAACAATTGACTCTCACAGGTATAATATTGTAAATAAGCTGAATGTAAAGAATACAGCTGGCCTTATAAAGTTTGCAATGAACAATAACTTAATTTAATACCCTCCATTTTTTTTCCTCAAAAACCACTCAATGGTTAGTAAGGATAGTAATAAAAAGAAAATAAACTTGATGTTTATTAAATCATCAATGTCTTTTTCTTGAAAAATCACATTACTGTCATCTCCATTTTCTAAGATAAAATCTCCAAGAGAATTGACCTCTTCTAAACTAACCATTTTTCCGCCTGTTACATCACTCATATTAAATAATAATGGATGATTGGCAACCGAATTATTCTGTTCTAATTTAACCTCATTCACAGAAAATTCTCCAGAGCGAGTTGTGTTTTTACCTTTAAGATTGGTTGATGCAATGTATTTGTAATTTCCCGCAAGGAGAACTCCCACTTCCAATCCATACCTCTCTCCTTCTTTAGAAAACAAATAAGTAAACTCTTTATTTTGTTCATTTATTATTTTCATTTGCACCTCATTTGTATTCACTAATTCATAACTACCATTATAAATTTCTGCTTCAAATTTTATTTTATCATTCTCCTTGTAAGTGTTATTGCCAAATACTCTAAACAGACTTTTATCTTCTTTAGAGATTAAATACTGAGCCGATTGAGTAAATAATTCATTGAACCGTTCATTCGATTCATTCAAAGAATAATCTTGTAATTTCCATCTCCAAACCCCCTCCCCTATAAAAAATCCATATTTTATGCCATTTGTCTTATTAAAAGCTAGCAATGGATATTTTGTTTTTACAGGACCAATCTTTTGAAATAAAACAACTTCTGCAGAATTATTAAGGCTGTATTGAGTAGTAAAAGGAACTTGTAAGGGAGAAAAGTAGGTTACAAATGAGTTCAATTCTTGGCTCACAATAAAAGAAGAAAAACTAGGACTGAAATAAACCTGTGATTCAGTAAAACCTTTAGAATTTAAAACTTCTACTCCTTTTTTTAGCGCATTAAATTTATTGAAATCAGTCTGATTACCCAGCATATACAAAACCGGAATATTAGTTTCCTCTAATTTATTTGCTCCAGACGGCAAGCTAAAAGCGACTACCAAGTTATATTCTTCCAACTTACCTTTAAAATCAGAAATCAACTCTGTTTTTACTTCGTAGTTTTCATTGGATTCCAAAGCCAATTTAACAGCATTTACGTCAGGGTGAGGTGAATTTGACAGAATTAATATTTTCTCTTTACTCTCCAGTACATCTATATAAAAACTCTTGTAATTGTTGTTTGTAGAGAATTCTCCATCAAGCTCACTGACCGACACAGAGTATTTCTGTAATCCACTTCCTTCTGCCGTCAGTTCAAATGAAACTTGCTTGAGATCAGAAATAACTGTAAAATTTATTGCCTTTTCCTCTACAGTTTTTCCTCCTTTAGAAATTTTAACTAAACAGCTTTTTCCTCTAAATTGTTCTGCTTTCACCTCTACCACTACAGGGAATTTACTCCCCCTATACACCAGTCTATTGTGTAAAACTTGATCTATAAAAACATCTTTTTTTGTAGCTGTATCACCAACTGAAATTGAATAAACTGGAATGTTCTTTAGTTTCTTAGTCTCAAACAAAGGGTTACTTCCAGAATTGTAAATTCCGTCAGTTGCAATCACAATTCCACTTAAGTTTCTGTTGTAATATCTGTTTTGTATTTCTTTAAAAAAACTAGAAATATTAGTCATTTTTGAGTCAAAATCAAAATCAAAACCTTCTTTGATTTCATCTCCAAAACTATAACTCACCACTTCATATTTAGAAGACAGCTTCTTTTCAAGCTCTTCAAAATCTAGCTTTAGTTGTTGTTTTACTTGTAAAGAATCATTAGAAAAAACCATAGATTCTGAACTATCATTAGCAAGAACAAGAATTGGTTTTTCTATTTTTTCTTTAGAGAACTCTAACAAAGGTTCTAGTAATAAAAAAGCTAAAAACGAAATACTCAGAAACCTTAAAGCTGCCAATGTTTTTTTCCAAAGGCTAGATAACTCACCCAAACTTTTATCTTTTCTATATAATAAAAAAGAACCTAATGCTCCAATTGCAATACAAAGCAAAATGCACCAAAAAGGAGAATTAAGTATCAGTTTCAAAAGCTGTTATTTTTATTTGATTATTTGATTATGTTAACATTCCTCCACACACATGGATTGTTTGCCCAGTAACATAAGCACTCATTTCACTAGCAAGGAATACACATACATCTGCAACATCTTCTGTTGTTCCAGCTCTTTTTAGTGGTATCTCTTTCACCCAATTGCCTACAACATCTTGATCTAATTTAGCTGTCATTTTAGTCGCTATAAAACCTGGAGCAATTGCATTACTTCTTATGTTTCTTGAACCTAATTCTTTTGCGATAGATTTTGTGAAACCAATCATTCCCGCCTTTGAGGCAGAATAATTTGATTGTCCTGCATTTCCATTTACACCGACAACTGAACTCAAATTAATAATAGAACCTTTACGTTGCTTGAGCATAGTTCGTTGCACAGCTTTTGTCATATTAAAAATTGACTTTAAGTTAACTCTTAATACATCATCCCAGTCTTGCTCAGACATTCTCATCAGCAATCCATCTTTTGTAATTCCTGCATTATTTACCAATACATCAATTTGTCCAAAATCTTCCATTACATCTTCTACTAATTTATGAGAAGATTCAAATTCTGAAGCATCTGATTGATAACCTTTAGCTTTTACACCTATTGCAATCAGCTCATTTTCAACTTCTTTTGCTTTATCAGGAGATGATAAATGGGTAAATGCAATGTTAGCTCCATGTTTCGCACATCTAATTGCTATTCCTTTTCCAATTCCTTGGGATGCTCCTGTTATAAGGACAACTTTATCTGCTAATAATTTCATAAGGTTATAATTTTATAATCGTTTACTTCAAAGATAATTTTTAATTGATGAAAATAAAGAAAATCATTCATAAATAATGGACTGAAAAAGTAGTTAAATACTGTGAACACCATAATAATTTGATGTACTTTTGTGGTATTAAAAGAGATTATAACCAATTAAAGAAATGGAAGAAATCAAATTGAATACGATAGAAGAAGCGTTAGAGGACATTAGAGCAGGAAAAGTAATCATTGTTGTAGACGATGAGGACAGAGAAAATGAAGGTGATTTTTTAACTGCAGCAAGAAACTCGACTCCAGAAATTATAAATTTCATGGCTACCCACGGAAGAGGACTTATTTGTGCTCCCCTTTCTGAAGATAGATGTACTGAATTGAACCTTGAATTAATGGTTCAGAATAATAACTCGCATTACGAAACTCCATTCACTATTTCTGTAGATTTAGTTGGAAATGGCTGTACTACAGGAATATCTGCAAGTGACAGAGACAAAACGATAAAAGCACTTATTGACCCACGTACAAAACCAATCGAATTAGGAAAGCCAGGACATATTTTCCCTTTGAGAGCAAGAAATGGAGGTGTCTTAAGAAGGGCTGGACATACTGAAGCTGCCGTAGATTTATCTAGAATGGCGGGATTTGAAGAGGCGGGATTAATTGTTGAAATCCTCAACGAAGATGGTTCAATGGCTCGTCTTCCTCAATTGATGAAAATAAGCAGAAAGCACAACATAAAAATTATTTCTATCGAAGATTTAATTTCATACCGATTACAGCATGAAAGCTTGGTCGAGAAACAAATTGAAATAAAATTACCTACTGAATATGGTGATTTTAAATTGGTGCATTTTTCTCAAAATACAGACGGAAAAGAACATTTAGCACTTGTAAAAGGGGAGTGGAAAAAAGACGAACCAATTTTAGTAAGAGTCCATTCTAGTTGTATGACAGGTGATATTTTTGGATCTTGCAGATGTGATTGTGGTCCACAATTACAAACTGCTATGAAAATGGTAGAAAAAGAAGGGAAAGGAATTATCCTTTACATGAACCAAGAAGGAAGAGGGATTGGGTTATTAAATAAATTAAAAGCTTACAAACTGCAAGAAGAAGGCTACGACACGTTGGAAGCAAACCTAAAATTAGGGTTTAAAGGCGATCAAAGAGATTACGGAATTGGTGCTCAAATTCTAAGAGAATTAGGTGTTTCTAAAATGAGATTAATGTCCAACAATCCTACTAAAAGAACAGGACTAATTGGTTATGGGCTAGAAGTTGTAGAAAATGTTGCAATAGAAATTGAAGCAAACGAACACAATAAAAGTTACCTGGAAACCAAAAGAGATAAAATGGGGCACACACTCAAAAGCCAAACACTTAAAACGAAGTAACATTTTAAAAAAAACTGACAAACCTCCTAGGTAAGTGAGTTCAAATTATTACTTCTCTAATCCTTTCCTAAAATTGGGAAGGCTCTCTAGAAAAGAATTTACCACAGAACAATGAAAAACCTTACTTTAAATAGAGTTCCAGAATCTACCAACCAATCCTTACGTGCTTGGAGTGCTGCAGATGAATTACTAATAGATTTTTTGGAAGAAAAAAACCCTGAGTCTGTAACTGTATATAATGATTCTTTTGGATACCTTGCTGCTCATGCTGCTCCAAGAACTGTATTCTTAGCAACTGATCTTAAAAGTCAAGAAAAAGCTACACTTGAAAACTTTGAAACAAACAAATTGGATTCAAGTTGCATTATCCCAATCTCTTTATTAAAAAAAGCAGATAAAAAGGCGAAAATTGGATTAATGAAAATTCCAAAATCATTGGACCTTTTTGAAATGTTTTTAAGTCATGCTGCTCAAAACATATACAAAACTGGATTTCTTGCTTGTGGATTTATGACAAGAAATTTCACAAAACAAATGCTTGAAATTGCAGGCGAATATTTTGAGGTGGTAGAACAGTCTTTATCTAAGAAAAAAGCAAGATTATTAATCTTATCTAAGCCCAAGAATGTAGAGAAAAAAGTATTTATTAATACAATTACTCAAGAAAAAGGAGAGATAAAGCAATATTTTGGTGTTTTTTCAGCAAAAAAGATTGATTATGCAACTCAATTTCTAATAGAAAATCTAGAACCTCCAGAAATAGTGGAAACAGTACTCGATTTGGCATGTGGAAACGGAATTTTAGCCAAAGAAGTAGCTAAGGAATTTCCTGCAGCTGAATATCATTTGATAGACGACTCTATGCTTGCAATAGAAAGCGCAAAATTGAATGTAAGAGGAGACAACTACCATTTCTACCACAATAACAATTTAGAAGATTTAGGCTCCAACACAATGGATTACATTGTATGTAACCCTCCTTTTCATGTAGAATACGAAATAGACATTAGTCTTCCTTTAAGGTTGTTTAGAGCAGCAGAAAAAAAACTAAAACCAGAAGGTAAATTTCAGGTTGTTGCCAATACTCATTTGAATTACAAACCTCATTTGGAGAAGATATTCAAAATGGTGAAAGTGGTGCATGATAACGATAAATTTATTGTTTATTCCTGCTTTAATGCTTACCCAGATAAAGACAAAAGATGGAACGAGGACGCAATTTAATTAAACTAAGGCCAGAAATTCCACAAGCAGATGTGAACGGAACTATGACCGAAATTGAACAATTTCAAAACACTACCTTACGCCCTATTCTCAAATTTCAAAATGACTTATTATCGATTCATTTCTCACAATTTGCCAGAAGTTACAAAAAAGATTGGGGGTCAATTTCTAACGAAAAAAAAATCGTTTTTATAGAAAGTTCTATGATGAAAAACCAAGGATTAAGAAATACAATTGTTGGGATGATAATTGGATTATTTAGCTTGAAAGAACACGAATTTTACCTGACTACTAAATCTGAAATTAATCGAAGGATTATTCAGATGGGGAAAGAAAGAATTGCAAGTAATTTGTCAATTCTATAGAATATTGGTAACTTATAGCTTAATCAGTAAAATCATAAATTACCAATGGCATTCAACCACATTGAGTACAAAAAACCTATTTATAAAATAAAGGCTCCGTTACGAGATCACCTCGAACAATACTCGAGATTGTCAGATATTTCTCTTTCTTATGACGACTTGTTGCGTTACCAGCAACTGATCCCAATTACAGACGATAGCGGAAAGGAAACAAATTGGTTCTCTGCACTTTATCCAATTGACGAACAAGCTTATTTTCAAGAAGAATTGGTGAATATTTATCAAACCTTGGTTTCGGATGGTGATATTTTGAGTTATGTAAAAGTAGGTAGTATTGACTATTGCTCCTTTGGGAACTCCAAACCCTTTAGAATAAAAATAATTAATGAAATAAACGATAATTATGATTATTTCTATGTGAAAAAAGCAGATGCTTCAAGGATTTATGGATTAGAATTAGAAGAGATTTTCTCTCCAGATAAAGTTACTTTTCTTGTCAATAAATCTACATTAATAGAGGATCATGTGGTAGGGATTCCATGTGATGAATTTATTAAAAGGAATAAGAAAACTAAAATTGAAAATAGACTCCGTTTTGCCAAAGAGTTTGTGAAATTTAATGAAAGATGTTTTGTGCGACTTTTGGGCGACATGCGTGCTTATAATTTTGTTGTAGAAATTACTCAAGATTTTGATAACGTACAATATCGATTGCGTGCAATGGATTTTGACCAACAAAGTTTTGAAGGAAGAAAAAACATGTATTTACCTCAATACTATAAAGACAACAAGCACTTGGTAGATGTTGCGCAGGAATTACTGACCAATGAAATGGCACAACAATACATGAAACAGGAGCGTGTAGCTATGAAAAAAAGATATCTAGCTTACAAACAAAGAGCAAAATCATTGCTTAGGAGAATGAAAAAAGACAACATTTCTACCAAAGAAAATGTTAACACACTAAAAAAAGAATTTGCGATTTATTACAACAATCCTATGTTTTTGGAATTTAAAACAATGGGGCAAATTTTAGAATTACACCTTGAAACAAAACTAGGAATTAAGATATTTTAAGTCTTCTTTTTATTAACTTTTTAACTAAAAGTAACTTAATTTTATAATACAAAAATTAGAAAAATGAACAACTTTGAATTATACAATCCTACCAAAATAATTTTTGGAAAAGGAGAGATACAAAAAATAAAAAACGAAATCCCAAAAGACGCAAAAGTATTAATGCTTTTTGGGGGTGGTAGTATCAAGAAAAATGGAATCTATGAACAAGTAAAAGATGCTTTGGGAGAATACGATTGGATGGAGTTTGGAGGAATACCACCCAATCCTGAATATGAAGTATTGCTTAAAGCATTGGAAGTAATCAAGAAAGAAAACATCACTTATTTACTTGCTGTTGGAGGAGGTTCTGTGATTGATGGAACTAAATTTTTGTCTTCGGCATCTTTGTATAAAGGGGATGAACCGTGGGATATTCTTGCTAAGAAAATAAAAACAGATAAAGGAATGCCTTTTGGAACAGTTTTAACTTTGCCAGCAACAGGAAGTGAAATGAATTCCGGAGCTGTGGTAACAAGAAAAGAAACTCAAGAAAAATACGGAATGGGAGGGCCAGGATTATTTCCTCAATTTTCGATTTTAGACCCCTCTGTTGTTTCCTCTATTCCAGAGAGACAAATTGCAAACGGATTAGCCGATTCTTTCACACACGTGCTAGAACAATACATGACTTACCCTGTAGATGCAAAATTACAAGATAGATTTGCAGAAAGTATTTTGAGTTCAATTTTAGAAACTGCTCCACTCATCATGGAAGATACGAGTGATTATAAATCGGCCGCTAACTTTATGTGGAATTGTACTATGGCGCTTAATGGATTAATCCAAAAAGGAGTTCCTAACGACTGGGCAATTCATGCGATTGGACACGAATTAACAGCTTTTTACGGAATAGATCACGCGAGAACTTTAGCAATTTTGACTAAAAGTCATTACACCTACAACTTGAAATCGAAACAAGCAAAATTAGCACAATGTGCCGAACGTGTTTTTGGAATTACTGAAGGAGACGAACAAGAAAAAGCAGAACAATGCATTGAGGCCATTGAAGAGTTTTTCTTATCATTAGGTATTGGAACTTCACTTTCTAGCTATACCAAAGAATACGAAGGAACAGCACAAAAAATTGCCGAAAGATTTACAGAAAGAGGATGGACTGGGATTGGCGAACACGGTAAATTAACACCTAATGATGTAGAGCAAATTGTAGAGATGAGTTATTAGTATATAATGGAATATAAACTTCAAATATTAGAATTAAAAAAGTTTCTTTGGATTATGCTTCCTTTGGTTTCTCTTTCAACTGTTGGGATGATTATTCTATTTGCAATATATATGAAAGGATATTATTTACTTATTCTTGTTGTTCCAATTCCAATTCTATTATTTCGTTTTTTACAAAT
>CAJJDF010000018.1 GCA_905182785.1 uncultured Flavobacteriales bacterium | reverse complement strand
TATTCATACAACTTTACCATTTCTATAACATCTGCTTTGTTCACTCTCTCTGTTGGTGAATGCACATCATGTTCTGCTGCTCCAATAAAACACCAATCGAATGGATAAGGAGATTTTTGTAGCGCGTTTCCGTCACTTCCTCCAGCATTCTCTACTTCCAGCTGGTATTTTATTCCTCCTTGCTTAGCAAGTGCTATAATTCGGTTTATGTAACTTCTTCTTGGCAATCCAGAATCTCTCATTGAGATTGCAACTCCATCTCCATCTGTTACTCCTTCTGTAATCCAAGTAATATCAGAAATTAATGCCTGGCGAACTCCCCAGTTTTCGTACATGTGTCTTGCTAAATAACCGACAGAACCTCCTCCGTGCTCTTCCCAACAAGAAAAGCAAATTACTCCATTTTCTAAGTTTTCGGCAACTTGTAATGCATTCCAAACCCCCAATCTATTATCCATGTAGCAAGATTGTACGTGAGAATCTGTTTCAATAAATTCTCTTTTGAAAACTAAATCAGTCCCTCTATCAATCTCTCTATCCAATATATATTCGTATCGGTCTGGTCCATCTTCATACTCTATCACCAATAATTCGCATTCAAATTTCCCTTGCGAATCTTCCCCTACCAATTTGGTTCCTTCAATTGTTCTTGGTCCTCCAATTTTTACAATCTCTTTGTTATACTTTACAGTAAATCCAATAGAATCTATGTGTGCAAAAATAGCTGTAGTTGGATTTCCAAACTTTAGCATGATGCAGTCCTGAAATCCATCTCCAAAAATGATTTCTGGTTGTACTTTCCAGTTTTTCTTATTCTTCTCAATGTAATCAAGAAGGTATTCTGTCATGGCAATTTCATTTCCTGATGGAGCATGAACACCACATAATTCTTTTAATAATTTCATTCTAATATAATTTTTCTTCTATTTCTTTTCTTAGCGCCAACAAGGTAATCGTTTCTTCTTGTTTTGGAATATCATTCCAACTTAAAAAATCCACAGCATCAACTCTTGCCAACATATTCATTTCTCCAACCACATGATCCAACATCAAAAAACCTGCTGTTTTAAAATCAGAATTTGCATCCTCATAGTTTTTAAAACAAACAGTAATGTCTACTCCCTTATTTTCAATATCTAGTTTTCTTAGTATTTTAATGTCTGCAATATCAACATCTACTTCATTAATTTTTATTCCAAATTTATCTTTTGCTTGTCTAAATCTGAAAAACTTCCATCCCACAATTTCTGGACCAGAATAAATTATTTTTGTAGTTGGCTCAACCCCTTCTCTTATTCCATCTGGAGTAACTATAAAACAGTAAACACCCTCTTCGTCTCCCGTTAGTTCGGGATTCAGCAATTCATTATAGGATTTAAGTTCACTTGTTAGCTCAAGATAAATGGAATAGTCCTTCTGATTAGAATCAATAAACTCCTCTAGTTTTGTTTTATTTTTTACAAACCAATCCCAGAATTTCTTCTCTTTACTATTAAAATTTCTCATTCATTTATCAATTGAAAAAACAATTCATTCTCCCAATTTTTTTTTATAAGTGCCCAGTCTTTTTTAATTCCTGTTTGTACGAATCCATTTTTCTGAAACAACTTAATGCTGTGTTCATTCGATTCAAATATATTACAAAACAATCCGTGTAAGTTTAGCCTATCCCAACTGTATCTTATCATCAGTTTTAAAGCTTCATTTGCATATCCTTTATTCCTTTCACTCACCTCGTCAATCAATACACCTAGTCCTGCTCTTTGGTTTAAAGGATCGTATTCAAATAAATCTATTGTTCCAATTGGTTTATCCGTATCTGTTACACAAATAATAAAACGCAATTGTTTGGTTTCAAAAATATCTTGAGCAGAGTTCACGTATTGTAAAATCAAATGCTCTGAAAATGGAACTAAAGTATTACTCACAGCCCAATTCTCAGAATTGTTTTCCCATTTCAACATCAATTGAGCATCATTGGGTTCTATTGTTCTTAAATATATATTCTGTCCTTTTAACATTGTATGATTCTCGTTTTAGTCTTTGTCTTTATCTTTAGTTTATCTTAAGCTTATTAGAAAACCTTAGACAGACAACTATCATTTAATAAAGTTAGTTCTAAAATCTATTTTCTAACCTCTAATGTCTAGAAAACTATCTGTACTGTATCTCACTTAAATTTCTATACACGCCATTTTCCAACTTCACTAATTCTTCATGAGTTCCAGATTCCACAATATTACCACTTTCTAGTACAAGAATTTTATCGCAATTTTTTATTGTAGATAGTCTATGTGCAATCACAAAAGAAGTTCTTCCTTTCATTAACCTATCCAGTGCTTCTTGCACCAATAATTCACTTTCAGAATCGAGCGAACTGGTTGCTTCATCTAAAATAAGAATAGAAGGGTTTTTGAGAATAGCTCTTGCAATGGCAACTCTTTGTTTCTGCCCTCCAGATAACTGAATCCCTCTATCGCCAACATAAGTCTCGTAACCCTCTGGAAACTCAGATATAAAGCCATGTGCATTGGCTCCTTTTGCAGCTTCTATTATTTCTTCTTCCGAAGCGTTTAAGTTTCCGTAAGCAATGTTTTCTTTTATTGTTCCTCCAAACAAAATTACTTCTTGCGGTACAATCGCCATTTCATTTCTCAATTCACTTAAAAAATACTCGTTTGCGTTTTTATCATCAAATAATATAGAACCTGAAATTGGTTTATAAAATTGCAACAACAAAGCCGACAAAGTAGATTTTCCTGAACCAGAAGGACCAACCAAAGCTATTTGCTGCCCAGCTTTCACGTTCATGCTTATTCCTTTTAAAACCTCCACATCATCCCTTGTTTCGTAAGAAAATGAGACGTTATTAAAATTTACTTTCCCTTTCAAGTTAAGAGGTTTCTCTATTGGTTTTAAAGAAAGATCTTCGGTTTCTCCATCCAATATTGTCATCAAACTTTCTGTAGAACCTACTGCCTTTTGAACTTTAGCATATAAATCAGGTAAATTACTAATTGCTCCTCCCACAAAAATAGTGTACAAAATAAAACTGAAAAAATTCTCATTACTCATGTCACCCTTATCTACCATCAGTTTTCCTTGCCAAATAACAAATACAATGGATCCAAACATAAAAAAGATAACAAAAGTGGTAAATAACCCTCTCCATTTCACAATTCTCATGGTTTTGTCTCTTACTTCAATGACTCTCTTTTTGTACCTAATTATTTCAAAAAATTCATTTGCAAATGCTTTCACATTGTTTATTCCCATGAGACTTTCTTCCAATACAGAATTAGATTGTGCGGACGAATCTTGTGTTTCTTTGGCTATTTTTTTAATGAATTTACCAAAAAACACTGCAATAATTGCAACCACTGGAACTACTCCAAGCATTATAAAACAAAGCCTTGGCGACATAAAAAACAAAGCAATTAAACTAATAATTACCGTAATTATTTGCCTAATAAAAGTAGCTAAAGTAGAATTTAAAGTATCCCTCAACATTTCTACATCAGAAGAAATTCTACTTGTTAACTCCCCTACTTTATTTTTATTAAAAAAGTTTAGTGGAGAAGAAACTAATTGAGAAAAAGCTTCGAGTCTTAAGTCTTTTAAAGCATTTGCAGTAAAATATCCAAACAAATAAATTCTGAAAAAAGAAAAGATGGCTTGCGCACCAAACACACACATCATTACAATAATAAGTGTAGAAGTGTTATTCATATCAATCCATTGAGATGCATCAGGAATTATAGTTTCTACTCCAGCAATATCTACCGGTTTTTCTTTTCCTATAAGTTGCCCCATAAGGTAAGGAAACAACATGGCCGTGACACTGGATAAAAAAAGAAAAATCATTCCGAGAATGAAAGTTGCTTTGTATGGTTTTATAAAACGAAAAAAAGTAGCCGCTTTTTTAAACGTTCCTTTTTCTAATTTGATTCTTTCTGGTCTTGCCATTCTTACTTTTTAGTTATTACGTAATAGAATTGAAAAATCTACTACAAAGGATAAAATTTTAACTTTACAATCCAAATAATAAATGCCTATATAACGGGGTATATCGAAACATAAATACGATAAGTACTATTTATTTTGCATAAAATTAAAATTATTTTTAATAATACTTTGTATAAATAATAAATTATGTAAATTTGCAGTTCGTAATAATAAACAGATATGAAAAGAACATACCAACCATCAAGAAGAAAGAGAAGAAACAAACACGGTTTCAGAGAAAGAATGTCATCAGCTAATGGACGTAGAGTTCTTGCTAGAAGAAGAAAGAAGGGAAGAAAAAAGCTATCTGTTTCTTGCGAGGCAAGACCAAAAAGATAATGTTAATAAAAAATGATAAGGACAACAATAGTTGTCCTTTTTTTTTGCCCTATTTTCTGTAATTTTACCAAATTTGAGTCTAAACAGTTATTAAACCTAGAAAAAACTAAATAATGCCAAGAAATACGGATATAAAATCAGTTCTTATAATAGGTAGTGGACCTATTGTAATTGGGCAAGCATGTGAATTTGACTATGCCGGATCACAAGCAGCTAGGTCATTAAGAGAGGAAGGAATTGAAGTTACCCTAATCAATTCTAACCCTGCAACAATTATGACAGACAAGATGGTAGCTGATAATATTTATCTTAAACCATTAGAACCTGAATACGTAGAAGAAATTCTGAAGAACCACAACATTGATGCTGTATTGCCAACAATGGGTGGACAAACTGCTTTGAACTTATGTATCAAATGTAAAGAACTAGGAATATGGGATGAATATGGAGTAGATATTGTTGGAGTAGATATTGATGCTATTGAAGTCACTGAAAATAGGGATGCATTTAGAATTTTAATGGATAAAATTGGAGTTCCAATGGCTCCACAAAAGCCTGCAAAGTCATTCTTACAAGGAAAAGAAATTGCTCAAGAATTCGGATTTCCACTTTGTGTTCGAGCATCTTATACTTTAGGGGGTGCAGGTGCAGCAATTGTTCATAGTCCAAAAGAGTTTGACAACTTGTTGGAAAACGGATTAAAAATATCTCCGATTCACGAAGTAATGATCGATAAGGCATTACTCGGTTGGAAAGAGTTCGAGTTGGAACTTTTGCGTGATGCAAATGATAACGTAGTTATTATCTGTTCGATTGAAAATTTCGATCCAATGGGAATTCACACGGGTGACTCAATTACGGTTGCACCTGCTATGACATTGTCAGATACGACATTCCAAAAAATGCGTGATATGGCAATTCTTATGATGCGCTCGATTGGAAACTTCGCTGGAGGATGTAACGTACAGTTTGCTGTTTCTCCAGATGAAAATGAAGATGTTATTGCCATTGAAATCAACCCAAGGGTTTCTCGTTCTTCTGCTTTAGCGTCTAAAGCCACTGGATATCCTATTGCAAAAATTGCTTCTAAATTAGCTATTGGTTACACCTTAGATGAATTGGATAATCAGATTACAAAAAATACTTCTGCCTTATTCGAGCCAACTTTGGATTACGTAATCGTAAAAATTCCTAGATGGAACTTTGATAAGTTTAAAGGAGCTAACCGTGAATTAGGTCTTCAAATGAAATCGGTAGGAGAAGTAATGGCAATTGGTGGATCGTTTCAAGAAGCCTTACAAAAAGCTTGTCAATCACTAGAGATTGGAAGAAACGGATTGGGGGCTGATGGAAAAGAAGAAAGAAACCAGGAGAAATTATTACACAGTTTGAAACACGCAAGTTGGGATAGATTATTCCATGTGTATGATGCAATAAAACTAGGAATTCCTTTTAAAACCATTAAAGAACTTACAAAAATTGACGATTGGTTCTTGAGGCAAATCGAAGATTTAATCCATACAGAAAAAAGAATTGAGAAATATAGCTTGGCTGATATTCCTAAAGAATTATTATTTGAAGCCAAACAAAAAGGATACGCAGATAGACAAGTTGCTCACTTATTAAAATGTTGGGAGAGTGAAATTTACTCTAAAAGAGAAGAATTTAACATCAATAGAGTTTATAAATTAGTAGACACGTGTGCTGCAGAGTTTAAAGCACAAACACCTTACTACTACTCTACGTTTGCTATGGAGAACGAGTCTGTAGTTTCTGATAAAAAGAAAATTATTGTCTTAGGATCTGGGCCAAACAGAATTGGACAAGGAATAGAATTTGATTACTGTTGTGTACACGGAATATTTGCAGCCAAAGAAATGGGCTACGAAACCATTATGATAAACTGTAATCCAGAAACTGTTTCTACAGATTTTGATACGGCAGATAAATTATATTTTGAACCCGTATTCTGGGAGCATATTTATGACATTATACGTCACGAAAAACCTGAAGGAGTAATTGTGCAACTGGGAGGGCAAACGGCTCTTAAATTGGCTGAAAAACTAGAAAAACACGGAATTAAGATCATTGGTTCTGGATTCGATTCTCTAGATTTGGCTGAAGACAGAGGAAGATTCTCTAACAAGCTTGAAGAATTGAACATTCCTTACCCAAAATTTGGTGTGGTAGAAAGTGCTGAACAAGCCATAGAAATATCTAAAGAATTAGGATTTCCATTATTGGTAAGACCTTCTTACGTATTGGGAGGACAAAAAATGAAGATTGTAATAAACGAGCAAGAATTGGAAACGCATGTGGTAGATATCTTAAGGGATATGCCAAATAACCAAATCTTAGTCGATCACTTTCTTGGTGGAGCCATTGAAGCCGAAGCAGATGCAATTTGTGACGGAGAAAATGTATACATCATTGGAATGATGCAACACATAGAGCCTGCAGGAATTCACTCTGGAGATTCATATGCTTTGTTACCGCCTTATAACTTGGGAGATTTAATCCTTACAAAAATGGCTGAGTACACTAAGAAAATTGCTCTCGCATTGAATACAGTTGGATTAATAAACATCCAGTTTGCAATAAAAGATGACGAAGTATACATCATTGAAGCAAACCCAAGAGCATCTCGTACAGTTCCGTTTATTGCAAAAGCCTATGACGAACCGTATGTAAATTATGCAACTAAAGTAATGTTGGGAGCAAAATTGAGTGAGTTTAACTTTAACCCAAAGAAAGGAGGATACGCAATTAAAATTCCAGTGTTTTCTTACGAGAAATTCCCTGAAGTTGCCAAAGAACTTGGCCCAGAAATGAAATCGACTGGAGAAGCAATTTACTTCATTGATGACTTGAAAGATAAATTCTTTAGAAAAATATATTCTGAAAGAAATATGTTATTGAGTAAGTAAAAAACAAATAACTAGAATTATTCAAAAGGGAGAAAGCAATTGCTTTCTCCCTTTTTTTGGGGAATTGTTTTTCTGGTTAGGGAATGAGTTAAGTCAAATAACAACTATTACTATAAAATAGTTTTAAAGAAGCAATAACCTATTCCAGCTCCAAAACTACAGAAACATATACTCACTTATAAATTAATGAGTTAATTAACATAAATAATCCTCTAGATTCATTACATTTGGATAACAACAAACAAAATACATAGTAGATATATAGTTAACTGTTAACTATATTCCATTGTTAGGCACAAGGTAAAAAAAACTCATCTGAATGCACAAAACCAAGTAAAAATAAATCTTCTGCGAAATGTATTCAAAATTTTGCGATTTAATTAAATAAACCGATTTTGTAAATTTCACCTTTGTACTATAATTAAAAAGAACAAAAATGAAGTTAGCAATTACAACATTATTAATAAGTGTACTCGGTCTATCAACTATAGCACAAAACACCACAAATCAGAAAACAAAAATGAGTAAAAAAACATCTTACATTAAGCAAGCCATTGAAGTAACTGGTAAAACTACTGCATTTACAGAAATTATTATTAACGCCTCTCCAGAAGTAGTAAGAGCAAAATTCTTAGATTTCAAAAAATGGAGTGATTGGAACACTGTATTTCCAAAAATATCAGTAAAAAAAGGAAATATAAATGATTTAACAACTAAACCAACGTTAGATTTAGTTATTAATTTTGGACGAAAAAACGACCCTGCACCCGCTCCAGTTAACCCCAAAGTTTACGAAAATAGTCCTGAAGTATTTTTTTGGGGAGTTAATTGGGGATTATTGAAAGCGGAACACGTTCATATTTTTGAATCCATTGATGCCGGAAAAAAAACTCGATTTATTAACTATGAAAAAATGAGCGGACTTATGAAAGGTTTAGTAATGAAGCCAGCAATGAGAGAAAATATGGTAGTCAAATACAACACAATGAATACTGCATTTAAAAAGTATTGTGAAGTATCTAAATGAAGTTAAAATGAATTCAGAAAGAACAATAATATCTGTTTATAAGACAAGTACTTCTCCTGAAAATGTTAACCGTTTACAAGAAGTGTTAGACAATTTCACTAAAATAATTAAATGGAATATCGATTTAGAAGATTGGGTAAACATATTAAGAATTGAAAGTAAATTAACAATAAAGACATTTGATTTGGCTAAGTGCTAACTTGAAAGGGTAGAGTTTCAAACTCCCCTACGATTTCTTAGCCAACCGTTAGGCAATATTAAAAATACTAACAACTGCTGAAATAATAAATTCTACACCAATTGCAATAACAATGAAACCAATAATTCTTGATAGTGCATTTATTCCAGAAGCTCCAAGTATTTTGACAATATAAAATGAACTTTTCAATATTAAATATATACATATTGTAGATAATACAATTGCTCCACTTATAATTAACATACTATTCAATCCTTCAGACTCTTGATTATAAGTTATTAATAATGACATAGTTCCTGGGCCAGCTATCATAGGCATTGCTAAAGGAGTTAATGAAATATCAGATCGAGTTTCAATATCTGTTTTTACTTTCTCTTTTTTTATCCCTTTGTGCTTGTTAAAATCTCCCGTCAACAAAGCAAAACCTGATGAAACAATAATTAGTCCTCCTGCAATTTTTAGCGAATTCAATGTAATTCCAAAGAATAATAAGATGTACTTTCCAGCAAAAAATGAGATAAGTAATATTATTAATACATTTAAGGATGTCCAAAATGCTATTTTATTCCGCTCCAACCTATTTTTTTCTTCTGTTAAACCTACAAATACAGGTACTGTGCCAAAAGGATTCATAACAGAGAATAATGCTGCAAAAATCAGTATAAATAATTCCATTTTTTTTATTGCAAAGATTAATGTTTTTGACTTTTTTTAAATGAAATCTATGTGAATTTTATATTAAAAAACGGAGTGAAATAATAAGGGTTTGTTACTTAAAAAAAAGTTCAATACATTTTACAAATCCCGCCAAATTTTCAATTTTACTTGTCTATTCAAATAAATTAAAAATTTGGCTAAGAGCAAACTTGAAATTTAATTGATTTTAACTGCCCTACTTGCCCTATACTAACCGCTAGTAAAATCGACAAAACAAAGGAATATCCTTCTTTATAAATAAAACTAACACCTAATTTTACCATGGTAAACCAATCCATTAAAGAGGACACCTTATACTTATGGAATAATACAATAGCTAAGGCCAGTATTGTGACTTATTACCAAAGGAGTAAGGAATAATAACTGTCTCTAACAAAGAACTGTGACAAAAACAAGTAATAGCGGTTTAGGTTTTAATCTAAACCGTTTTTGCATTTAATTAAGTATCTTAGTATCCTAAAGTGAGCGTGTTTTAATCTGCTACTACTCTTACACTAACTGTTAGCAACCATTAAAAAAATCAATTTGAAAAATACAAAACTCATAATAATCTTTCTACTCTTGGCGAGCATATCATTGACTTATTCCCAAAGTCGAGCCGACTCACTAAGAATTATTTGGGAAAATGAATCCCAAGCAGATACGATTCGTTTTCAGGCTATTATGGATTTCTATGTGAATAACACGCACAGTATCCCAGATAGTTCTTTAAAACTTTCTAAATTTCATTACCAATTGGCCAAACAAGTTGGGAATCGTAAAGAAGAAGCCCTAGCAATAAATGAGAAAGCAATTGTTTTTCATATGCTCGGCTATGATTTAGATAGCGTAAATTCTTTACTTCAAGAAATATTACCCATTTATACTGAATTGAATAATTTCAATGGAATAGCTTCTACAAAGAATAATATTGCCGCGCTATTACAAGACCAAGGAGACTACCAATCTGCTATTCATTACTACACAGAAGCCTTAGTCCTATTTAAAGAACAAAAAAATAACTTGTTGGTGGCCGATGTTCTAAACAACATTGCAGGTATTTACCAATCCATAGAGTTATATGAATTAGCCTTACCCAACTATAAAGAGGCTATGAATATTTATACGGAAGAAGGAGCGGAAGAAAAATCGGGGTTTCTTTGGTTAAATATGGCTATCATTTATACCAGAACTGGACGCGTTATAATCGCTAGAGAGCATTTTAAGAAAGCATACCCAATTTTAAAAGCAAAAAACGATTTGTATTACCTTCCAATTTATTATCAGAATATGGCGGTATTTTATGAGGATATCGGAAAGCTGGACAGCGCTATTTTAATGGTTGAAGAGGGGTTGAAAATCCTCACTGAAATAGGCAATGATGACAAAATAACTTCTTCGAAACTAATTAAAGCTAACCTGATTTTAGATACTGATTTAGAACAGGCTCATAGCATTGCAGAGGATGTAAAAAAGCAAATCCTAAATGGAAATGACAAATCCCAAAAATCTTCTTTGTTTCAACTCTTGTATAAATGCTACAAAAAACAAGAAAAATACGGACTAGCACTGGAAATGAATGAGCAATATTTGCTTTATGCAGATAGTGTTCGAATAGAGAAAAATAAGACTGTAATTGTTAAAGAAGTGTTAAAATCCGACTACAATGCAAAGCTATTTGATAATAGATTAGAGGCCGAAAAAAATGAAGCACAATTAAAATTGAAACAATTGAGATTGATTTATTCTCTTATTCTGATTGGTGCGATAATTATCCTCATTTTATTTTTCTACTACCGTTTTCAAATCAAGAAAAATCAAATTCAGCAAGAATATTTACTGGATGAAATTGAACGTTTAAAATCTGTAGAAACTTCCTCTATTTTATTTACGGGTAATAGCTTTCAGCTAAATCGAACCAGCATTGAAAGACATATCGATAAAAAGTTAAATGAAACGGATTGGAAGGTCCTAAACATACTGCTTGATGATCCTGTAATTACAAATAAAGAAATAGCTGAAAAAGCTTTTATGAGTATTGATGGAATAGGCTCATCATTACGAAGAATGTATGAATACTTTGAAATAAAAGAATCTAAATACAAGAAAATTTCATTATTGTTAAAAGCAATTAAGACATCAAATGACCCTACTATAAGCATTTAAAAATCACTTGTGCACGTGATAATAAGGATTTCACGGCTAGGCGTGAATATTGAAATGAGCTACTGTATTATATTTGGTAATTATAAAACAAAAACTAATATTATGAAGAAATTTTTATTTACACTAATTGTTGGCTTAGGGCTAACCCAAATAACTCAAGCACAAGTCAGTTGTGGCATGATGAACTTAGTTGTCAATGTCTCTGATACTGGTTTGATTAAATTATATCATCCCGGAAATTATTTAACTTGGCCACAAAGTGAAAATATTATTGTTTGGAAAATTACAGATTCTCAAGGTAATATTGTTGCTGATGATTCTTTAATTAATAACAGTGATTTTTTGTTTTATCATAATATTCTTGTTACCGATACAATGAATGTTACTGCGCTTTTGACCAATGATTCCGCTGGGATTGCATGTTTAATAGAAGATCAATTGTATTGGGAAGTAACCGAACCGATTCCAGGTACTTTTATTGGAAGGTGGGAATTTCTCCATGGCAATGTGGGTGTAGATGTAACAAATACATTAAACATTGGTGATATAGAACCTTTCACCGCAAGCGTATATCCAAACCCATCAAATGATTTAGTAAATATAAGCTTAAAGGAAGGTCAAATTTTAAAAATAGAACTATTTAATATGACAGGTAGGCTCATATTTGAACAGGATTTAAATTCCAAAACATATACATTAAATATTGGTGATTATCCATCTGGCATCTATCACATGAGAGTTTTTAACCAAAATAATGATATCGTAAAAATAAAGGTTTACAAAAAATAACGTTTGTTAACAATACCTAAACTGCATTAAAACACAGTTTAATCAAACCGCTAGTAAAATCGACAAAACAAAGGAATATACTCCTTTATAAATAAAACTAACATTTTATGAGTAATTTTGAAAGGAGAGAACAATTGTTCTCTCCTTTTTTTATAACACATAATTTTAACATGATAAACCAATCCATTAAAGAGGACATCCTATACTTATCCATTCCTAACCAAGATTTTTCTTACAGAATTCCTGTAGAAAGATTAGGTAACCCTATAGATTGGAAAGTAGGACAAAAAGGAACTGAGCAAATTGTAATTGAAAACGTATCAAAATGGACGCTTCAATTATTCACTAAAAAAGTGACCGAAGGGAAATACGTGAAAGAATTTGTGGCTATTGTGCAAGAAAACAGCCCAAATAATACCATAAACTGGGAGAATACCAAAACGGCTGTAACTTTACAAAATAAATACAATTGGTTAGTTGAAACGAATAAAACTGCTAAGAATAAAATGACAGAAGAAGAGATTGTTGAAAGTCTGAAAAAGAAATTTAACCTAGATTAAATTTACAAATTACAACCTCTGTCGCTCCTCCAAAAGGAATCATTAATTAAAACACAAAGCCATGGCTCTGGATAAATATACTACTTCCATTCTCGATAAATTTGACATAAAAGCACTTAATCCTATGCAAAAAAAGGCGGGGAAAACTATCCGAAATCATTCGGATGTAGTCTTACTTTCGCCTACAGGAACTGGAAAAACTCTTGCTTTTTTACTGCCGTTAATAGAATTACTAGACAAAGATTGTGATGAAATTCAGGCTCTTATTCTAGTCCCTTCCCGAGAGTTGGCACAGCAAATAGAACAAGTTGCAAGAAAAATGGGTTCAGGATTTAAAATAAATTCAGTGTATGGAGGACGAGCAGGTTCGCTAGATAAACTAGATTTGAAACACAGGCCAGCAATTCTTATCGGTACTCCTGGAAGAGTTGTAGATAGATTCCAAAGAGATGAATTATCTTTGGATCATATCAATACGCTAATTTTAGATGAGTTTGATAAATCGCTAGAAATTGGATTTAAAGAAGAAATGAAAGCGATTTTTGAAATGCTTCCTAATGTGAGACAAAGAATTTTAACTTCTGCCACACAAGATTCTCAAATACCAAAATTTGCCAAACTAGAAAGCCCAATTTTTATTGATTACCTACAAAATGTAGGAGGTTCTAAACTCGCTATAAAAACACTTTTTTCTCCTGAAAAAGATAAATTACAATCCTTAGAACAGGTACTTTCCTCTTTGAGTGGCCAACCCGGAATTATCTTTTGCAACTTTAAAGATGCGCTAGGACGTGTAAGTGATTTTTTAGATAAAAAAAATATTACTCACGAGTGTTTTCATGGAGGAATGGAACAAGTAGATAGAGAATTGGCATTGATAAAATTCCGTAACGGAACTAGTCAACTTTTATTGGCTACCGACTTAGCTGCTCGTGGGCTTGATATACCAGAAATAAAATTTATTCTTCATTACCATCTTCCACCCCACTACAAAGAATTTACTCACAGAAACGGAAGAACAGCTCGTATGAATAAAGAAGGTGTAGCGTATATTCTGCAATTTAAAGATGAGCCCTTACCTGATTTTATTCTGGAAATTCATCCAGAAAACCAAGAAATTGACGAATTACAAAGAATTACAACACCTGCGGCAGTAAAGTGGACTACACTTCATATTACGGGGGGCAGACGTGATAAAATATCTAAAGGTGACATTGCTGGATTGTTTTTTAAACAAGGTGAAGCAGAAAGAGATCAGATTGGTGTAATTGAAGTACAACAAAAATCTTCATTTGTAGGAGTGCATGCAGATATTGCAGAAGCTCTTATCGAAAAAACCAACAACTCAAGATTGAAAAAGAAGAAAGTTAGGATTAGTTATATTTAAAAAAAAAATGATAGTTAGCTATTCGGAATGGTGGATACTTGTAATTTTGATTCTATTATCTATACCAGCCTCTTTAATTACTGTATTAATCAAAAAACACCTTCTCAAAAAAAAGCTTAATAAACCAAAGCTCTCATTTGCAGTTCTATTCGTACTATGCTTATTCCTTTGTTATATGGCTTATGCATTTTATCACAGTATAAAAATGGATGAAATGCGACAAAGGGTTTATGAAATGGATCAAATGGATAGAAGATGATTAAAAGTGTTCAACCTCCTTTAGCGTAGTATTAAAAGTAAAGTTTCCAATAATCACACTTACTTTTTTTCCTTTAATCTCTAATACTTCACCAGGTTTGGTTTGATTTTTCATTCTCACCTTGTCCCCAATTTTTATTGGTTTTTTAGCAACTACTTCTTGAACAAGAATTACCTCTTTTTCCATTTTTTTAACCTGCTCCATTTCAATTTTAACTTCAGTTAATTTAGGTGCTTTTAGGTTTTCATTAAACACTACCGGTTGATCAAGCGTTAATACTTTTGCTCTTTCAATCCCTACAATTTTTTCTACTGCTTCGTTTAATGCTTTGTTTGTTTTATGTTTTTTAAATTTCTTAATTAATTCGTATACCTTCTTCCCCATATTCACAAACTTATTTTGCTGCTCAAAATATTGAATTTGTGTACTTTGCTTTGTAGAAAGAGTGATTAATTTCTTATCGTATTCCCCTATCCTACTTCTTGCTTTAGAAAGAGCTAAATTCTGTTCGGTATTCATCTTTTTGAATTTAGATTTCTCTTTTTGAAGTGCTACTGTTAGCTCATCAATTTTAATTTTACTTTCCGACACTTTCAATTTAGCCTTATCCAACAATTCTTTAGAAATCCCATTGTACTGAGCTACTTCAAATGTAAAAGAAGAACCAGGCTGACCCACAGATAATTCATACAAAGGTTTTAGGTGTTTTGTGTCAAATAACATGCAAGCATTCACTGCATGAGGCAGTGTGGCTGTCAAAATCTTTATGTTGGTGTAATGAGTCGTAATTACGGCAAATGTATTTCTCTTATACAGTTCTTCATAAAATACTTCTGCCAAAGCTCCTCCCAGTTCTGGATCAGAACCACTTCCAAACTCATCTAATAATAACAAAGTGTTTTCATTGGCTGCCCCAAGAAAAAACTTCATCCTCTTTATTCTATAACTGTAAGTACTCAGTTGGTTTTCTATAGATTGATTATCCCCAATATCCGAGTATACACTCTCGAACCAGCAACACTGACTATTCCCATTTAACGGTAAAAAGAGACCCGATTGAAACATCATTTGAACCAAACCAACTGTTTTAAGCGTAATTGATTTCCCTCCAGCATTGGGTCCCGAAATAACTAAAAATCGGGTATTCTCATCCAACTCTATGGTTTGCCCTATGGTTTCGAGGCCAAGTTCTGTATTTTTAATCTTAAGCAGAGGATGAGTTGCATTCTCCCAGTACAATTTTTTATGCGTATTTATTTTAGGTTTAATCCCATCGTAAATATCTGCAAACCTTACTTTGGCATTGTACACATCAAATCGCACTAATAACCTTTGAAACGCTTTTAAATTATGCCTTTGAGAACGCAGTTCTAAAGTGATTTTTTCAAATATCAAGTACAATTCATGTTGCTCTTGAATACTTAATTGTTCTTGATTTCTATTCAGTTGATTATTTACTTCTGGCTCTATATACGAAACCACTCCCTTCGAACTAATTCCAACAATACGTCCTTTTACTCTTTTTTTATAAGCAGACAAGACCGTTAATAACCGTTTATTGTCTAAATGAGTTTCTTCTGTTTCTCCCAAAAAACCTTCATTTCGATAATGAATTAATGCCTTTTCGAAATTCTTATTGATTGCTTTTTTGTTGGATCTTAACTGATTTCTTATGTCAAACAAAGCTTTGGATGCCTCATCTTTTATTCCTAACTCTTTTTCATTTAATACACTCCTAATCAGTTTAAGCACCTCATCAATGCTGTCGATATGAGCGCATGCTTCAAAAATTAATGGAGCTTCCACCCTATTTTGATTAGCAAATTTCATTAACTCCTTCGTTCCTAAACAAAGTGCGTATATTTTTATGAGTTCATCTAAAATAAGCACTCCATTTTCTACCCTTAATAATTTAAGCGCGCCATCAATGTCTTCAGAATTTGGGTGAGGTAAAGTTAAACTTTCTGTATGGTGAATGGTTTGAATCTCTTCTAACAACTCAAATTCACTTTTGAGGGCGATTACATCAGGAAAAAACTTAAGGTTTAATGCCTGCTCTTTGGCCTTTGTAGATTTACAAAAATTTGCCAACAGTTCACAAATTGAATCAAATTCTAAGTCTACTTTACTCTGGGGGTCTAATTGCATAGTTTATTAAAAGACGAAGATAAAAAAAAGATAGCTGATTAATTGTTTTAAGGAAAAGCTAGTTTTTTTTTATGTAAAAAAACATATAATTAACATCTATAAAAATAACTAATTCATAGCTTAATATAATCAATAAAGGGTGTCGGGTCTCTTTATAACTTGTGTAACAAAAGGAATATTAAAAGCTGTACTTAAATTGATAAAGGAATAATAACGAAAGAAAAACTATAGCCAAAATCATTGAGAGAAGTAATTTTGGCTATTAAAAATGGAGCAGACAATACTTAACTCGATATATTCAACAAACCCTCTTCTCCACTTTCAAAACAATTCTAAATTCTGTACCTTGTCGTCCTAATAAATTTGGAACAAATGGAAGACAATAAAATGGTGAACTATATAAAAGAAGTATTAGAAAATATGCCTGTAGGTTGGTTGAGTATTACTACTCACAGGTTAGATATTTATAACGAAAATTTGGCTAAAACTGAATTTTTAGATCAGTTCCAAGAATTATATAACGCTAATAATTTTGAGGCTAAAGCATTAAATGAATTGCCTACTGCTTACGATTATATTAGATTGGGTCATCCGCTATCTTGTGTTTTAGAATGGGGAATTGCAAATTTGAATAAACTAAAAGCAAATAACGTAATTAGTTTTTCATCCAAAACTGTTCCTGTATTAGCCGTTTTAAGAAAAAATTTATTAGAGAATAAAAATACTCAAATCTCTTATACGGGTTCACTTCCTACTTGTTTTGATGCAGAAGTAATCCAGAGTGTATATGGGTATAAATTTGAATTGAATAAAGTAGAAAGTGTTGCTGATATTGCTGAATTTGATGGAAGTACTCTCTTTCTTTCAGAACAAGAAGTAATAGGAAGCCTAGAGTTGAACTCTAAAGTAGATTTTTACATCAACCTTTATGCTAACCTAGGCAGTATTTTGCTTATAAACGGAGAACAAAACGACAGTTATGTTTCGGACATTCAGCATGTGCGAAGAAGAGAGACAATCGCAATGACTCCAGTCAATTCACTTTCTGCTTTGAAATCGCTCATAACGAATTCTTCTATTGAGACTAAGAAAAGTAATGTGGAGGCAGACAAAAAGAGTACGCTAGATTCTATTAATGAGGTTACAGTGGCCAATACAAAACCATTGGTTGCTTCAAGTGGTTTATCCATGCAATATGCCATTATGATGGGATTGATTCATGATGCGCAGGAAAATCACAAAGGAAAAGACATTAAATTTATTGTTCCTACAAACTGTTACGGAGGAACCAATGACCAAGCAAGACGAGTTGCAGCTTGCCTTGATCATGTGGAAGTGGTAGACTTGGCAGTAGATGGTGAGAATGACATGGTACGAAGTATTGAGTCAGTTTTAACTAAAATTGCAAACGAAGATGCCGTTCCTTATATCATTGCAGAAATTCCTACAAACCCAAGAGTAGAAGTTCCTGAACTCATTGAACTGAAAGAGGTTTTGGGTAAAGTGCGTAAAACTGCAAATGGCGAAACTGCTATTGACCCAGTATTTATTTTGGATCAAACATTTTGTCCTAACATTCACTTTTTAGGCGAAGGAGAAATACTCTCAACAGTGAGAACTATTTCTTATGCAAGTGGATCTAAGTTTCCTAGTGGTGGAAACTGTACCGCAGGGTATTGCGTAGCAAATAAAAAAGCCGAAGCTTTGATAAATAAAATAGAATTGCATTTATCCCTTTGCGACAATGAAGCAACAGCTCTTCAATATGAAATATTGGCGAAACAATTGCCTTCTATGAATCAAAGAATTGAGGAGGCTTATAAAAACACACGTGAATTTGTCGATTTTATTCAAGATGTATTGCCAGAAGCAAAAATCAATTTTGTATCCGAAGAATTAGCCCAACAAGGTTTTACTCCTTCTGTATTTTCACTGGATCTTCCTACGACAGGAGATACTGCTGAAGAAAAAGAAACCGTAAAAAGAGAATTGAATCACAGGTTAATTAATTTGATGATTACAGAAATTCCTAACGAGAGTAAGTATTGTGTGAGTTACGGCCAGCTTAAAGGGTGTTATTGGACTATTCCTGCAACTTCTACTCAAGGAACAACCAAAGAGGGAGACAAAGATTACATTGCGCGTGTAGCTCTTTCTGCTAACATGGATTTGGAACTACACAAAAAAGTGTTTTTACAATTTGTAAATAGTATATAATGACGACAGCCTTAACCAACTTAATAGAAGCAGAAAGAAAAGCAGAAGTTCTATTTCAAGAAATTGAGAATAGAAATATTGTAACTGAAGGAAAAACAGAAAGTGAATTAAATAAGGAAGTTTTTAACTTAGCTTTTGAATTATTTGGGATTAAAAAGTTTTGGCACAAACGCATTGTGAGGTCAGGAAAAAATACGCTTCTCCCTTACAAGGAAAACCCTGTTAATTTAACTATCCAAAAAGATGACATCTTGTTTTTTGATTTTGGACCTGTGTTTGACGACTGGGAAGCAGATGTGGGTAAAACTTATGTGGTTGGAAACAATGCCAAAAAGCTGAAACTAAAACAAGATGTAGAACTGGCTTGGAAAGAGGGAAAAGAATACTTTGATTTAAATAAAGCAAAATTGACTGGAGCTGATTTTTATCACTACACCAAAAAGCTTGCAGAAAAATACGGTTGGGAATATGGAAACCATCACTGTGGCCATCTAATTGGAAACTTTCCTCACGAAACAATTTTGGGTGAGGATGAAAAAAATTACATTCATCCCAATAACAATCAATTAATGTCTGATAAAGATATAAATGGAGAGGAAAGGTATTGGATCTATGAAATTCATCTTATAGACAGAGAATTAGAAATAGGTGGTTTTTTTGAGCAATTATTGTCTTAAATAAAACTATCAAATCGTTCAAAATGACAAGTATAACCATTTGGATTACGAACCAAATAATCTTGGTGCTCAGGCTCTGCTGGCCAAAACTTAGCAATTGGCTCCAGCGTAGTAACTGCTTTTCCATTCCACCTTCCTGATTCATCTACAATTTTTATGACTGCTTCTGAAATTTCTCTTTCTTCTGCGTTTTGTATAAAAATTGCCGAACGGTAACTCGACCCTCTGTCGTTTCCTTGTTGGTCGACTGTGGTAGGGTTATGAATCCTGAAAAAATAATCTAACAGTTCTCTAAAACTTGTTTCTGTTTCGTCATAAGTTAATTCTATTCCCTCGGCATGGCCTGGGTGATATTTGTAGGATGGATTTTCATTATCTCCTCCAATATAACCTACTTCAGTATTGGTAACTCCGGGTCTTACTCTAAATAAGTCTTCCATTCCCCAAAAACAACCTCCTGCTATGTATGCTTTTTTCATAAATTTATTCTTTATTTAATAGTGTTAACCTATTTGTAGTCTTCCAACTCAACTATTACTTCGTTTTTTCTATTGACTGTTTCATAAGGAGCATTATAACCCAAAAAGAAAAATCGGTTGGTATATTGTATTCCTTCCTTTTCTAACGATTCTATTAATTTAGCCTTATAAGATTCTATTTTCTCTGAGTTTGCCCAACCTCCAAAAGTAATAGCTGCCACAGTTTTTGCCGGTTCTTCTTTTATCTGGATGGAAGCTTGATTTGGTTTTGGTAAATTTTCTTTGTTGTAACCTTCAGGAACCATAAACATCATTACCATAGAATCTCCCAATGACATAGCTACTGGTGAAGTCATTGCAATTTTCTCATTTCTGTCGTTTCCTCCAAATATGTAGCCCGCTAATATAGAAAAACCTTGACTGGATGCTTTTCTGTATTCATTAGTTCCAAGTTTAACTGAGGTAAAAAGAGTTGATTTATAATCTCTAACTTCAAAAGAATCGTAAGTTTTTACAACCTCATAAGGGTATTTTTCTATTCCGGATTGTGCACTCATAAAAAAGGATTGAACGAGGACAAATAGAACTGCTAATACTCCTATAGTTATTAATAATGTTTTCATGTTATTTAATTTAATAAAGCATCTTTAAATTTTATTACTCTTTGCTTTCATATACCCTATAAAATTATAACTATTTTAGTTCACATGCGCATATTTTATATGACTTGTATAGACTAAAAATACTTTATGGAAATCAATATCCCAACTTGGATGATAATTGCAGGAGGAATTGGACAAATTTTTACTGCTTTAATTTATCCATACATCCGCCACACTGTTTTCGATTGGTACGAAGACATGAAACAGTTGAAACCGCTTAATCAAGAGATTGTAAAAACCTATGGTCGCTATATTATTGCACTCAATTTTTCATTTGGATTAATCGCTATTCTCATTCCCGAAGATTTAAAAAATCATTCGAACTTGGCAATCGCACTCACAGGATTAATTGCAATGTATTGGTTAGGAAAAGTAATAACACAGTTTGCTTATTACCCCATGTATCAAATTCCTCAGAAAACTATTTTCAAAATTGGAAGCTACGGAATGAACTTTCTGTTTCTCTTTTTTGCCCTAATTTATACATTACTTTTTATTAATAACCTGTCGTAATTATTGATTACACGTGCTGCAAACCCCTGAGGCTTGTATTTCTAGCTGATTTATTTTATAATTAGGCAAACTTATTTTTGGGTATTTTTCTAGCTCTACACACGTTATTATTCCACAATTGTTACACTTAAAATGAATGTGATTGTGATTGTGGGTATGAGTATTGGTTCCACAATCTTCTTCACAAATTGCATAGTTGGAATCTTCTCCGCTAATTGTTATCTCGTGAATAATTCCCTTACCCAAAAACACTTTAATAGTTCGATACAAAGTGATTCGGTTATAAGATTTCAAATCCTTTTCTATTACAGATAAAGGAATCGCATTTTTGTAATTATTAAAAATGGATAAAACCTCTAACCTAAAAGGAGTTTCGCTAATCTTTTTATTCTTTAATAAGTTATTCATAATTTATTACAACGGTGTTGCATTAATTAAAAGGGTTTACGTCTTTGTAACAGAGTTGCACAATATAATATAAAAAAGATGAAAGGAATAGTCAACTTTAGTTTCTTTACTCTTTTTGCCCTTCTTTCTTTTAGTAAAAAATTAAAATCTACAGTTGAATAAGGAAGTGTTGAAAGTTCAACAAACATGTAGTACCTTTGTACTTTAATTTTTAAATTAGTTCACGCCAATGAAGCGAATCCTTTTATTACCTCTTTTTCTACTTTTTATTAATAGCACTATCATAGAAGCTATTCCTGAAACAATAGAAAAAAATAAAAGAGAAACTGAAAATTCTTTAATTTCTACTGCCACCAAATTAATGGCTTTTGAAACTTATGCAGAATCATTTTATGATTGTTTTGATAATAAAGAACTAAATTACACCTTATTTAAAAAAGGACTTAAAGGTTATTACGCACTAAAAAATGGAGAAAAACTTAACAATACAAAGTATTTAACTTTAATCGATTTTACTAAAGCGAGTAATAAAAAAAGGTGTTTTATTATAGACATGAAAAGTAAAACAATAGAGTTTCAAACGGTAATTGCTCACGGAAAAAATACGGGTCAATTAATGGCTAAAAAGTTTTCTAACGAATCAGAATCAAGAATGAGTAGCCTTGGGTTTTATACCACAGGATTAATTTATGACGGTAAATACAGTTATTCATTAAAACTTCATGGGTTAGAATACTCAAACAGCAATGCGTTTGAAAGAGGTGTTGTGATTCATTCTGCAGATTATGCTACGGAAGAATTTTTACAAAAAAATGGAAATGTGTTGGGAAGAAGCTTCGGTTGCCCAGCTCTTCCTCATGCTAATTATAAAACGATTGTAGATAAAATAAAGAACGGAAGTTGTTTATTTATTTACGGGAAAGACAAGAGTTATTCTAGGAAATCGACATTGATAAAAACAAATGAATTTATTGATTCGTTCTATACTGATTTTCTTGAACAATTTTCTTAATCTCATTTTTAAGATCCGTTTCCTTTCTGTAAATATCTCTATAAAATTTCATTCTTCCATCATTTGTTCCCTCAGCTGAGTGATAAGAAATATTCACTTTGATTTCTTCGACAATATCAAATCGTTTTTGAACTCCAGTCTTAGCTAGGTTATTTACAGAATCTATCGTCATTGCAGAATCTTGCTTCTGAAGAATATAAGCTGCCAAATTCAAAGGATTCTGAACTCTTACACATCCGTGACTATATGCTCTTATATCATTCTTAAACAACCTCTTTGAAGGTGTGTCGTGAAAATAAATACTGTGCTTATTGGCAAAAATAAATTTCACTTTCCCTAAAGCTGTTCCTCCACTCCTAACCTGTGAAATCTTATAATTGAATGAACTTTGTGTCACCTTACTCCAATTAATCATTTTTGGATCTACAACTTTTCTGTTTTTATCCAAAATCCTATATCCTTTTTTACTTGCGTGTGACGAATCATTTTTCAATTTTGGTAAAATTTCCTTACTAGAAATACTGTTGGGAATATGCCAATAAGGATTCACAATTAAGTAAGTCATTTTTGCATCAAATACTGGCGTTCTGTTTATTGTTCGCCCAACAATAGTTTTGTATTGCTCTTTAATTTCATTATTTTCTACCACTTTAAGAGTATAAGAAGGAATGTTTGCATACATCAAAAATTTAGCCTCTTTCTTTTTCCATTTTAACGTTTCTAAGGAAGACATAACCGATAGCCACCTATCTTCATTACTTCGCGATAATGCATGAGCAGATGCTCCGCCAACTCTTCCGTCTTCTTTCAATCCATGATCCAACTGAAACTGCTTCAAAACAGCTATCCATCCACTGTCTGTTTTTACTAGGTTGGTGTCCAAATATCCATAAAGGATTAAGGCTTCTTTTGTTTTTATATAAGTATCAAAAGAATCTACTTTCAAAGATTCAACATCAATTCTTGTACTAGAAATTGTTCTGTTTTGAAGAAAAATTTTCCAAGAATTTATAAGGTTTTTGTACTCGTAAAAAGAAGGCTCTAAACTTTCTATTCCTGAGGGTAATTCATTGTTTTCTATTGATTTTATTATCTGTTCTACATCTTCTTGTTTTAAGGAATCAACCTTTAGTTGATAGTACAAAGAATCAGAAATATCGTGATTGATAAACCCATATTTAAGGTGAGTAAAAAATGAAATACTCGATTTAGAAAACTCCCATTCTGCTTTTGCCAAAAGAGTTTTATTTCCTGGCACACGAAGTAAAGTATCATTAAGATTCTTTAACTCTTGTAAGTTGTATAAATTGGAATCCAAACCATAAAAACTTGCGTCTGTTACAATTTTCAAGAAATTAATTGCTGTAGAATTTAAGATGGAAGTATCACACCACAATGCTTTTTCAGAACTGTATAATTGCTTAACCAAAGAAGTAAGTGTAATAGAATCTGGAAATAAATCAGATGAATTATTAAAGGCTGTTTGATTCAACAAACCAAAAATCTCTTTTTTATTCGCATCTATAATCTCTTCTAAAGGTATTTGTACTTCTTTTACCTTTTCCTTTTTGTCGGAAGAAGAGTTACACGAAAACTGAACTATTATAAAAATAGAAACTGATAAGAACTGAATTATTTTTCTCATTTTCAAAAATTAGACTTATAATTTAATACTTTAAGTAATTAACTGGTCGTTTAAAGTACTGATAAAAAAGTAACCAAAAAGTGAAACAACCCACTTTATTTAACCAAATGTTCCCAAAACTGAAAAGAGTTAGATTTTTTTAAAGTAACAGATTTCAATTTGTTGTTTCTGTTTACTTGTAGTTCTACTTTCTCTCCTTCAAAATATTGCAGCCAATTGTCCAAGTCTTGTTTTATAGGATATCCATTTACAGTTCTGATAACATCTCCACGCGATAAACCTGCTTCATAACTAGTTGAATCTTTTTGTACATGAACAATTTTTGCTCCTTCTTTTACTGGCACCACAATCATTCCTCTTCTTTCTGTTGAAAGCTTAGAACTACTTTTTTGCAATTCAAATCCTGCAAATTTTAAGCACTTTTTTAATTCTTTTGTAAAATCCTTGGTTCCCCAAATGTATGAATTGAAAAAGGATATAAACGAAATTCCACTCTCCTCTTCTATCAAGTTTTGGTAGTCTTTTTCTGTATAGCCAATTCCTTTTTTACCAAATCTGTCATACATTAATTTCATAATCGTATGTAAATTTTTCTTCCCTTTGGTTGCCTCACGAGTTTTCATATCTATCATGAATGAAACCAAAGCACCTTCCACATAAATGGATGATTTTCTGTCTGGAACCCCAATTTCATATCCATCTAGCCAAGTATCGTAAGAAGAATCTGCTACCGATTTATTTAACCTTCCTCCGTTACTATAATGTTTTTTTAAATATTGATTAATCTCATTGATGTATTGTTCCTTATCAAAAACTCCACTTTCAAATAAAATTAAATCTCCCATGTAAGTTGTTACGCCTTCAGCAACATAACCCAACTTAGAATAATTCTCAGTGGTATAATCGTAAGGATTCATTTCGCTTGGACGAATAGATTTTATATTCCAAGTGTGGTACAATTCGTGTGAACTCACTCCCAATAAATCTACATACTTTTCGCCCATCACATCATAACTTGGACCCAAAGTAATTACCGTAGAGGTTGTGTGTTCTACTCCATGATAAGCTTTTATAGGTTTAATGATATTAATAAAATGGTATTCTTCAACAGGAAAACCTCCAAATAATTTGATTTGATAATCCGTATATTTTTTAAAATCTGTGATTACTTTTTTCCACTCTGGCTTACATTCGCCATAAAACCACACATAAAATTTCACTCCCTTGCTTTCGTAGGTTTTACTCTGCAAATTAGTACTTACTAAAAAAGGGGTGTCAGCTAATTCATGAAAATCATTCGTTTTTATTTTTCCTGATTTAAGTGGCAATCCACAAGCTATTTGTTCTCCTTTTCCTTTCGGAATCTCAACTGTACATTCCTCATTTATTTGAGAAGGAATGTACACCAAGCAATTCACAGGGTTGACATACAATACTTCTTCGTCCAAATAAGTAGAACCAGAATTAAAATCGATAGAATAATAATTATATGTAATTATTATTTCCTTAGTATTTTTGGTCTTTACCTCCCAACTGTCTTTGGTTACCTTATCAAATTCTAGCTTTTTCCCATTTTGATCTGCTACCGTAAATTGTTGAATGTTTTTAGCGAAATTTCCAGAATCATACCTCCCAGGACGCCAAGCTGGTAATTGAACTTTAGTAATTTCACCCTCCACTTTCGCTTTGAATTCGATATTCAAATAATGTTGTTCTCTGTTGCTTGTACTTAACTTATAATTCATGTTATTCAACTTTGGGTAGACTAATTTTTTGAAATCAATTGGCTTGAGTAGTGAATTCATCCATCCATTTTCCCTTTATTTTTAATAATTGTTCCAATACGTCTCTTACAGCACCGTGTCCTCCTTTTTTATGAGAAACATAATCGGCAATATTCAAAATCTCGGTACAAGCATCTTTGGGACAAGCAGAAATTCCTACTTCTTGCATTACCGCATAATCAGGAATATCATCCCCCATATACAAAGCTTGATTATTGGATAAGTTATATTTTTTCAGAATTGTATTCAAAACCTCTACTTTGTTTTTCACTCCCATGTGAACTTCGGTTGCATCCAAAAACTCTAGCCTTTTCTTCATACTTTCAGAACTTCCTCCAGAAATAATAAAGACATGAACTCCACTGTTTGCAGTTTTTTTCATAGCATAACCATCGCGAGTACTCATGTTCCTCAAAAACTCTCCAGAAGGATGCATAATTAATTGTCCATCCGTAATTACTCCGTCCACGTCTAGAAATACAGCTTCTATTTCGTTTAGTTTTTGTTTGTAGCTTAGTTTTGTCATTTTTTAAATCTTTTTATAATCATTGAAGAAATCAAGGAATATAATTCTTGTTTCTCTTTGTCGTTTTTCATTAAGTCCAAATGCTTCTGCATGGTGAATTCATCTTCTCTTTTTGCTGGACCGGTTTGGTTATTTTCTGCTTTACTCCTTGAATTTTTCTCATATACTTCTTTTATCAAAGGTTTCAATAAATCAAAATCTACCTCTTGTTCTTCACAAACATCTTGTGCTATGACTTGCATGTAATTAGCAAAATTGGAAGTAAATACAGCCGCTAAATGTAATTTTTGTCTTTGCACAGAATCCATCTCTATCACATTATTACTAAGCTTATTTGCTAATTCAATCAAATTGTGTTTATTCTCTTCCGTATTTCCTTCTATACAAAATGGAATTTGAGAAACATCTGCCAAATGAGATTTCGTAAAGGTTTGTAACGGGTAAAAACTCCCGTAATTAATAGAGGCTTTTTGTAAAACCTCAATCCCCACACTTCCCGAAGTATGGACTATTAATTTATTTATCAAGTTAAGTTGTTCTGCAATTTTTTCAATTGCATCATCCCTAGATGCAATCACATATAAATCACTTTTAGCGTTTAATTTAGATAAATCTGAAGTGTAATTAGCAGTTAATTTTTCTGCCAATTGTTTTGCGTTTTTAGTCGTTCTGCTATAAACTTCTACTATTTCAAAACCTTTATCAACAAAAGCATGTCCTAAGTTATGAGCCACATTTCCTGAACCTATGAGAGTTATTTTTTTTAGCATTTAAAAAATTAAAAGTAAATTCTTAGCAGTTTTAATTAATCTAAAATTAACTAAAATTGAGGTCATTCCGAATTTATTTCGGAATCTTTATTCATTGAAATTTCACAATTGAACAATGTTTATTAACTTTTAATACTGATTATGATCCCGAACTAAATTCGGAATCATAATGAGTAGGTGAGAAAAAACTAATTACTTACTTCTTTTAAACCTGAAGAAAGCAGCCATTAACGAACCTATTAACATCAAAACAACTCCTAACCACAAGACATTGATAAGAGGAAATGTTTTGGCTTGCATGATGATAAACTCGTCACCTGTTATATCTAAAGAGATTTTTTTAGGTTGAGCTATAGAACTCTCGTTCAAATTATTGACACCAACATTCATCAAGGAAATTTTCATCCCAAATTCCTTGTCGTCTATAGAATTTAACGGATACAAGCTAGAGTCACTTTTTATTAAATAAAATAAATCATGATTCGCATCTGGCAATCTTTTTTGGTAATCTTTTATTGTTAAATTAATGATCCCTACCTGGTCTCTTCCTTTATACAAAGTATCTTTGAAAGAGTTTACTTTAACCAATCCAAAGGTTGTAACAATAGAATCTCCCACTTCAGCAATGTAATTTTCGTAAGGCATTAACCCATTATTTACACCTTCAAATATTCCTGGATCTGGGTATTTAATGTGAGAAAAAACATCATGTCCCAAGAAATGCTTAGTAGAAGGCTCTGCTACGTTTCCAAATTTTTCATTGATTTGTACAAAAGGATTTAAAGTAAATAATTTATCTCCAACAGTGTGGCTTACCCATTCATTTGCATTTGTATCCAAATCATTTGCCGGTTTCCATAATTTAATGTTATCTAAAAATAAATCTTGAGAAACGGAATGTGATTCTTTTGCTTCAAAGAAAGCTCCGTTGTAAGCAACTACTTCTCCTTTTTCGTAAGAAACTGGAATCGGTTCAAAATAATCTACTTCGTAATAAATGTTTATTCCTTCTTGCTTTCGGCTTCTGTAAGCTACAAAATACTCTCGCATATAATTGGTATCACCCAAGGTTATCTGAACGTCTTCATTGTTTTTAAACGTTTCACTTAAGGATGTCAAATCAAATTTACCTCCTTGATTGTGTGATAATTTTTTACTTTGGGAATTGGAAATTAATGCTCCAAACAAGATTAATCCAAATCCTATGTGAGCGATAGAAGATCCTGCAAAATTTAATTTTCCTTTCAGAAAACGAATGAAATAATCTAAATTTCCAATTACTGCATAAATAGAAGTAAATAGTAAAGCTGTGTAAACAGTAGTTTCAGTGTTAGAAAAATCACCATCACTGAATTTGAACACAAACAAACTAATTACTGTCAAAGCGATTGATACAAATAATGAAAGAGCAATTTTCTTAAAGAAAACAGAAAAAGCTTGTCCTTTATATCTCAAATACTGACCAAAACCAACAAAAAAGGAAACAAACACTGCAAAAGCTCCTTGACTCACATTGTAATATTGCATGACATTCTCTGGTCCTGCGTCATTACTTCCAAACAACATATTCCAAACTGGGTATGAGTTTCTCCAAAATATTTGCGCACAAGCTAATAATAAAAATAAACTTCCCATAAACATCCAAAACTCGCGACTCCACAAAGAATCTTCAGTCTTAGTTTTTGGAAAATATTTAGCCGAAGCAATAACCAAAAAGGTTATTGTTACAATTGTTCCCAAAATAAATATAATTCCTGAAGGTGGTATTCCTAATACTTCTTGATCTGAAGTAAGCAGTGACATGACAAATAAAAATACTGAAAGTACGGTAAACATCAATTTGTGTTGTTTACCTTTTAGCATCATAAAAACTGATAACCAGACAAAGAAAAGGATATAAACTAACAATTGTCCAAGCATTCCATTGTCTGTAAATGAGTGAACCGAACTGTCTCCCAACACACCACTTTTGGTAAGGAATGTAGAATAAAGGACTAAAATAAAGGATAAAAATGTAAGAATAAAAGTAAAAAATAAAGAGCTGTTTTTTCTTTGGTTGACCAACATTAAATGCCCTGCACCTACAAAAGTTAACCAAGGAATATAAGAAACATTTTCTACTGGATCCCAAGCCCAGAAACCACCAAAACTAAGTGATTCATAAGCCCACATTCCTCCCATAAGGATTCCAACTCCTAACACTCCAACTCCTACAAAAGTCCAAGAAAGTGCTGGTTTTATCCATTCGTTCCATTTATTTTCCAATAAAGAAGCAATGGCATAAGAAAATGGTACTGCAGTCAATGCAAATCCTAAAAACAAAGTAGGTGGATGAATCGTCATCCAATAGTTTTGTAACAATGGGTTTAACCCTTGTCCGTCTTTAAAAAGTGGAATTTTAGTCATATAATCAGCCATTTCTGTCCAAGGCAATCCTAAGTTCTCTTCTAAATTCCTAGTTAATAAAAATACATTATTTCCAATTTTAAAATCAAATACATAAATCCCCAACAGCATAGTTGTTAAAAAGACCTGAGACAATACAAATACTGACATAACTGAGCTTTCCCATTTCTTAGCCGTTTTGGTAAGAATAAGTCCAATTACTACATTCCAGAACATCCAAAGTAAGAAACTTCCTTCTTGCCCTCCCCAAAAACAAGATACCAAATACCTAAGAGGCATGGAATCGTTAGAGTACTTCCAAACGTAATGAAATTCGTAAAAATGTCCATAAATTAAAATATACAGCAGAGTAACTACACCAATTAATGCAGTAGCATGAACGTAGAAACTAATTCTTCCTGATCTTTTCCAAAGAGAAGAAAGAGCTAAATCAGATTTATTTCTTGATGAAATAAAATAAGAAACTGATGAAAATAGAGCGGCTACAAAGGATAGATAAACTAAAAAATAACCTAAATGACTTATATTTGTGTGTTCCAAAGTGTTCGTTTTTTTACACCACAAATATCGTAAATTATTTTATGATAAAAGTAAAAACCAAGAGTGATTTTTTATACAATTGTTACATACAAATGTTAAAAATCTAAATAAATAGTTAAATAGAATTATCAATTCTTTATTAATTTTTTAACTTTGAAAATGGATAAAATAATTAAACTTCACGACAAGTCATTTTCGCCTTTTATAAGTAAAGAAAAAATCGAAAATGAAATCTCTAGAGTTGCGAGGCAAATCAACAAAGATTACCAAGGCAAGAAACCTCTTTTGGTAGGAATCTTGAATGGATCCATCCTTTTTTTCTCAGACTTACTAAAACAACTTGACATTGAGTGTGAAGTTGCGTTCTTGAGAGTTTCTTCTTATAAAGGAACCGAAACCACAGGAAACGTGAAAAAAGTACTGGGATTGGATAAAGACATTAACAATACCGATGTTATTATCGTGGAAGATATTGTAGACACAGGAATTACTCTTGAAAACATCTTTAAAGATTTATCTTCGAATAATCCAAAAAGCTTAAAAGTGGCGACACTTTTATTTAAACCAAAAGCATACACAAAAAATTACCCAATAGATTACGTAGGATTTGAAGTAGGAAATGAGTTTTTAGTTGGATATGGTTTAGATTATGACGAAATTGGACGAAATTTAGATGAAATATATATTATCAAAGAAAATACAATGCATAACATAATTTTATTTGGCCCTCCGGGAGCAGGAAAAGGAACTCAATCAGAATTGATTCAAGCAAAATACAATTTAACTCATCTGTCTACGGGTGATATGTTCCGTTTTCACATGAAAAACGATACAGCTCTTGGTAAAAAAGCCAAAGAATACATGGAAGCAGGAAATCTTGTTCCTGATGAATTGGTAATAAAAATGATTGAAAACAAATTGGATGAATCAAACAATTCTAAAGGTTATATTTTTGATGGTTTTCCAAGAACTACTGACCAAGCTATTGCTCTTGACGAATTATTGAGTAAGAAAGGTTCTCAAATAAATTCTATGATTGCTCTTGAAGTAGAGGAAGATGAATTGGTAAAAAGATTGCTACTAAGAGGACAAGAATCTCAAAGAAAAGACGACCAAGATGAATCTATTATTAGAAACAGAATGGTTGTATACAACAAAGAAACTGCTCCGTTAAAAGATTTTTATTCAAACCAAGATAAATTTATTGGGGTAAATGGATTGGGAACTATTGAGGAGATTAACGAAAGAATTAATGAGGCTATTGACGCTTAAAATTAGTGAGTAAAATAAATCTAATGGTATAATAGTTGTTAAAAAATTCTTATATTAAAAAAAAACATAATAACATGAAAACATTAAAATTAACTACTCTTTTATTAGCCTTAGCTTTAATATTCGGATTTACTTCTTGTAAGTATGAAGATGGACCAGGAATTTCTTTAAGATCTAAAACAGCAAGAGTTGCAGGTGAATGGATTATTGAAAAAACTATTGACTCAGATGGAGATGAGACTACTTTTACAGCAGATGAAAGTCCAGTATACAAGTTTGAAAAAGATGGAACAATGGAAGCAAGTTGGACTTTTTTAGGAACAACTTCAACTACAAAATACACATGGGAATTGACTGATAGCAAAAAGAAAATTTCATTGACTGATGTTGATGATGGTGAAGTAACTTCAGATGAGATCCTAAGATTAACCAATGATGAAATGTGGATTAAAGATTCTGATGGTGATAAAATATACTTTAAAACCAAATAAGCTAACTTAATATTAAGTTAAAAAGCCGATATCAATTAATATCGGCTTTTTTTATATTTAAACTATAAATTAATAGACTTCTAATTCTAATTTGTTTTAAATTAGGTGTAGCAATTAGCTACTTAAAACTATATGAGCAAAACTACAAGAACAGGTTTTTATTTTACGAAATACGAAGCACCAAACCTTTCCCCTTTTGATAGGTTGTTTGATGTTTTCAAAGAACTTATCGTTCATACTTCTGGGGATTTTGATGAAGCCATTTCTTGGCTGAGAGAATTGGACAAGGAATATGAACTAACTACCAAAGATTATACGATTGAAGATTTTATTGAAGACCTAAAAAACAAAGGCTACATAAGGGAAGAATTGGATGATGATGGAAAAGGTGCACCAGTAATCACTGCAAAAACTGAAAGATTAATTCGCCAAAAAGCTTTGGAACAGATTTTTGGAAACATTAAAAAAAGTGCCGCAGGAAATCACAAATCAAAACACAGAGGAGACGGAGATGAACACACTGGAGAATTACGTGAGTTTAGATTTGGAGATGGAATAGAGAAAATATCTTTGACAGAGAGTCTTAAAAATGCACAAATCAATAATGGAATGGGAGATTTTCAACTTACCGAGCGGGATTTGGTGGTGGAAGAAACTCAGTTTAAAGCACAAATGAGTACCGTATTAATGATTGACATTAGTCACAGTATGATTTTGTACGGAGAAGACAGAATTACTCCTGCCAAGAAGGTAGCCATGGCACTTTCTGAACTAATTACTACACGTTACCCAAAAGATTCTCTAGATATTTTGGTGTTTGGAAATGACGCTTGGGCAATAAAAATTGCTGATTTACCTTATTTAAAAGTTGGACCGTATCACACGAATACTGTGGCTGGATTGCAGCTGGCAATGGATATTTTGAGAAGAAAGAGAAATACCAACAAGCAGATTTTCATGATTACGGATGGAAAGCCAAGTTGCGTGATTGAGCCAGATGGTCAATATTACATGAATAGTAATGGATTGGATCCCTATATTGTGGGAAAATGTTACACGCAAGCCCGACAAGCAAGAAAATTAAAGATTCCTATTACTACATTTATGATTGCTCAAGATCCTTACCTGCAACAATTTGTTGAGAATTTCACCAAAGCAAATCAAGGAAAAGCTTTTTATACAGGATTAAGAGGATTGGGAGAGATGATTTTTGAGGATTACGAAACGAATAGGAAGAAAAGAATAAAGTAGAGTTACGAGAAGCCACCCTTCGATATTTTCCAACAAATTAGAAAGTATCGAAGGGTTCGGATTGAAATTAAACAGAACTAAATTCTGAGCTCGAAAAATAGTGAGAGGAATAAAGCTGGAAATAAAAAGTATACTTAGAAAAGAACAAACAACATTTATAACATAGAATGAATAAGATTAAAACATTAGGAGAATTAAATAAATCGGGGTACAAATCAAAATCAATTAAAGATGAATTGAGAAACAACCTGAGAGAGAAAATACAAAAAGGAGAAACAACTTTTGAAGGCGTTCACGGATTTGAAAAAACTGTAATTCCAGAATTAGAAAGAGCAATCCTTTCTCGTCATAACATTAATTTATTAGGATTAAGAGGACAAGCCAAAACAAGGCTAGCAAGAAAAATGACTGAATTATTGGATGAATATATTCCAATTGTTACAGGTTCTGATATTAATGACGATCCTTTGAGTCCAATTTCAAGATTTGCGCAAGAGCTAATTGCAGAAAAAGGAGATAAAACAGCCATTAGTTGGATGCACAGAGATGAAAGATTTTTCGAAAAACTAGCAACTCCAGATGTTACTGTAGCTGATTTGATTGGAGACATTGACCCAATAAAAGCAGCTAACTTAAAACTGAGTTATGCAGACGACAGAGTTATTCATTATGGAATGATACCGAGAGCAAATAGGTGTATTTTTGTGATTAATGAAATTCCTGATTTACAAGCTAGAATCCAGGTTTCGTTATTTAATATTTTACAAGAAGGAGATATTCAGATAAGAGGATTTAAAGTGAGGTTACCGCTTGACATGCAGTTTGTATTTACTGCAAACCCTGAGGATTATACAAACAGAGGAAGTATCGTTACTCCTTTGAAAGATAGAATTGGTTCTCAAATTTTGACTCATTATCCAGAGGATATTGAAACTGCAAAAAAAATTACTCACCAAGAAGCAAAATCCGACACAGTCCAAAACAAAACAATTCATGTTCCAGAATTGGCAAAAGATTTATTGGAGCAAATAAGTTTTGAAGCTCGTGAAAGCGAATACATTGATGCAAAAAGCGGAATTAGCGCAAGGATGAGTATTACGGCTTATGAAAATTTATTGAGTACAGCAGAAAGAAGGTGCTTGGTAATTGGTGAAAAGAAAACTGCGGTTCGTTTATCCGATTTTATGGGAGTAATCCCTTCTATTACTGGAAAAGTAGAATTGGTGTATGAGGGCGAGCAAGAAGGTGCAGGAAATGTAGCTTTATCACTAATTGGAGATGCAGTAAAAACTTTGTTCCTTACCTCATTCCCTAAAATTGAGAAATTAGAAAAAGAAGGTGAAAAAACTCCTTATACATCAACATTAGAATGGTTTTTTAATGAGTCTGGATTTGAATTAATGGATGATGCTTCGGAGAAATTGTACAAAACAACTTTAGATGACGTATTACCTTTAAATAAATTATTGGACACTTACAAGCCTGATTTAGATAAAAAAGATCGCTATTTTTGGAAAGAAATTATTCTTTGGGGATTAGTAGAGTTCGATAAATTAACTAAATCAAGAGTGGACGAAGGATATCAATTTAAAGATACTTACGGAAATTTCTTTAGTAATCTTTAATTTATTATTGAAATAAATAAACTTAATGATAAAGAATGTGTGAGTCGTATAAAATAAATAATCTATCTTTGTTTTCTATAAAACAATAAAGAATGAGAGACTTAAGAACAACTAATATATTATTGCTAGTAATTGCGGTTCCTGTAATATTCTACTTGCTCAAAATATTGTCTTTCATATTTATACCCCTTTTTGCATCTATGTTTCTTGCCTTGGTTTTTTTACCAATAATGAGATGGTTACAAAAAAGAGGAGTTCACAAAGCATTGAGTTTAACAATAGTTATTGGAATTATTATTGGAAGTATTTATATTGGAGTAGAATTAATAAAACTATCTAGTAAAGAAATTACCCAAACGGATGAAGTGTTTTTTACTAAAGCCAATGACAAGATAACTGCTACCATTCTTTCAGTAGAAGATTTTTTTGGAATGTCTAAAGAGCATGGAAACAATGTTTTGATGGATTATTTTAAAACAAACAAATCCTCTTTCAATGTAGGGAAAATTTTGGGGTTTGCTAATAGAACAATCACAATGATTTTGATGATTTTATTCTTTACAGTTCTTCTCTTGGCCGGTTCAATTAATCTCCAAGTGGTGATGAAAGATATATTGTTTAAACAAGAATTTACTTCCGTTAAGACTTTTTTAAAGATAGAAAATGACATCCTTAAATTCTTAGTTGTAAAATTTGCAATGAGTTTACTAACAGGAGTAGGATTCACAATTGCTTGTATATCTTTTGATGTCAGCTTCCCTATTTTTTGGGGAATATTGGCCTTTGCAATTAACTTCGTGCAAATGGTGGGATCTGTAATTGCAGTTATTCTAATCACTTTATTTGCCTTTGTTGAAATAGAAAATCCAGGAATGTTGTTTCTTTTCTTTGCTGTAGTGGGTGGAATAGAACTGCTATTTGGAGCGATTTTAGAACCTGTTTTTATGGGTAAAACATTCTCTATTAATGTTATTACAATCTTAGTAATGCTAATGTTTTGGGGTTATATTTGGGGAATACCAGGAATGATCATGTCAATTCCTATTACTGTTTTGTTAAAAATAATTATGGAGCGTTTCCCACGAACTCAAAAAATTGCAAAACTCATGGCTGGGCCCGAAAAAACTTTTGCCATGAATTATAAAAAGTAACCTACTTTTTTAAGTTGTAATTTTTAAATCCACCAATAAGCTCACCTCCAAGTAAATTTTTCTCAACCCATGAAGTAACTCTGTATTTTAGTTTTTCGTGAGGATGAATAGGCCTGTTTAAGTTCACAGAACCTTTGAATTGAAGCTTATCTTCCCAATCAAACTTTGCTATCCAGTCTTTCATTACTTCAGGATGAGTTCCTTTAAATTTCTCAATTCTATTAAGCGGTCCATAGTCAAATTCATCTGGATTATTCTTGAATTTAATGTCAGCTTCCTTCTTTCCGTGATAAGTTCTATTCATCACTTTAGATTTATAACTCATAAGCTGAGGCGGTCGCACATAACCATAATGATAAATATAGGCATCAAGAAGCTTTACGTTTAGTTTAGACGACTCTGTTGAGTTATAATCACTCGGTTCTTGACCAAATTCATTTTCAAATATCCTGAAAGATTGAGCATCTTTCCAAGAATGAATTTTTGGATTATTCTTAACGATTCTAATCTCTTTTGGATACCAAGTATGAGATAAATGAAAATGGTTGTAATCTCCCCAGAAATGACGGTACTTAAACATTAATCCATCTATAGAGTTATCATCTTTATAATGGTTCAAAGCTAATTTTATTGTGTCGTAATCTTCTTCATGAATTGCTTCGTCTGCCTGTATGTAAATTAACCAATCCCCTGTACAAGATTCTTTTGCAATGTCTGTTTGATGAGCAAATTCAGTGTTTTTAGTATACTTTTCAGTATTCCAAACCGTGTGAATTAATTTAATTTTATCAGAATCTATGGATTCTATAATTGCCAAAGTGGTATCATCTTCGTCATTGTTACCTACTGCAATTACAAATTCATCTACCAAAGGCAATACAGACAATATACTTTCTCGCAAAGGAATATACAGTTTTGATGCATTTTTGATAAACGTAAATCCACTTACAACCATAGCTCTTTTTTAAATATGAATCAATTTTAGATTGTTATCGCCTTTTATAATTGCTCTAACTTTATCCTTGTAAAAATCTATTCGATATCCATTTACTTCTTCTATCACTTTGACATCTTGCCCTTGGGTAATAGTAAAATCATCAAACTGATTCAAAAAACCATACCCTCCTTTCCATATTTCGAATTGAGTAATGTTACTTGGTAATTCTAATCTTTTTTGGATGATTAAATCTTGTCCATAAATTTTTACTTCGTTTTCGAATACCAAAACGAAATTACTATTATTATCCTTGTTATAATCTACAAAGAAAAATTCTTTGATTTTTGCCTCTGGGCTTAATAGTATGGAAACTGCTTTATCACTAAAAAACTGTCTTTTAATTGAATTGGAAACACTGTCAAAATAAATAGCTCTTGTTTGTTCAATACTACTTCCTTGAAGGATATATATTTCATTATTGAATGTGGAAGAAACAGTATGCCTCACTTCCCCTTTTCTGTTATAGAAATACAACTTCCCTTTAGAATCTTGTACTTGAATATAATCTAAGTTATTTATTAATAAATGGTTTATATCTACCAATACTTCGCTCGTTTGCTTGGGTTGGCTCCATCCTTTTACAATCTGTCCTTGTTTATTTATACTTTTTATTCCTTGGGTTGTTGGAACCAAAAATCTAAAATTAAGATCCTTTTCATAATCCATAATAGAAACATTTGCAGTAGCAGAATCTAAAATTTTAACTGGAAAATTTTCTACATTTCTTCCTAATACATCTAAGATGTATAATTTGTTCTTAGTATTAAAAATCAATTGATACTTATCGTTTCCAAGTATATCAATATTTTTGACATTTCCCACAATTGGATTTTCAATGTCCTTTTTCCATTTTATTACACCGTTTGGGGTAATAAAATAAAGTGTATTTTTTTTATCCTGAACTAAATAATCTTTGTCGTTTGTTCTGTGATTATTCACTAAATAAATTTTCTTAAATAAAGGGATACTAAATTCAAGGTTCCATTTAGGATTTGTTTTTCCTCCATCCAAGTTTATTTCTTTGGTATACAACATGCTTTCATAAACCAATTCTTTACTCTCAATATGAGATTGAGAAATTCCTATACCGGATTTTAAATCAAAATCCCAATAATTTAGTCCTCCTGAAATTGTAATCTCTTTTGACTTTTTATTAATGCTATTTTTTAAATATAAACTTAAATCCTTTTTGTTTTCAATTGTTAAATTTGAAAACTGCTGAAATAAAAGTCTTTCAAGGTGGATTTTTTCTTCTGAAAACATAACGTAATCATTTACTCTCACAAAGTAATTGAAATTCATATTTGTTCTGAAAATAGAATTATAATCAAATGCATTATCAAAAGCTCTTATAACTAAGTTGTCATCTTCTTTCATTACCAGACTATCTGGCAACATATTATTTATATTATATTTAAAATCTACAATACTGGTTAGCTTGAATAAAACATAACTTGCACTTTGGTATTGAGATTTAAAATAAACGGAAGGAGATTCTATCCAGCTGTATGCGCTATGATTCAAGTCACACTTACAGGCTTCGGTTTTTAATTTCAAATAATCATTGTCTTTTCTCAATTGTTCCGTAGAATCGAAATGAATAAGTTTTATGGATTCAAACTCTGAAGGAATAAGAGAAAAAACGGATAAGTCTATAGATGAATTTAGTTCATTTGATTGAGAAGTATTCCTTACAAATCCATTTGTAAATATTTGCTCCGGCAAAAATGTTAAATCAAAAACCGACCAATTGCTACCCTTCCTTTGAAAAACATTTATTTTACTCTCACCTTGCCCTCTCGAATTAAATATGGAAATAAAATTTGACTGATTTGTTTCAGCAATCTTCTTTGACTCATTAAAAACAGAAAAACCACTGCCTTGGGTCAATAATAAAAAGTTCCCTATTACTTTAGTTTTCCAGCTTTTACTATTAAATAGCAATGGTGATTCTTTAAATTCTAATATAAAATACTCGTCTTTATTTTCATTGTTAACGAAAGAGACCAAGACCAAAGCATCATTTTTTATTTCATTAAAAACAGAATCCGATTGATCCCAAAAATATTCTAATCGCTTAAGCTTTGATTTATTTTCAATTTCTTTCCATATTAAATTGGCACGAAATAACTCCTCTAAGTTTTTTGCTGGAGATGTTATTTCAATAATCTCAGAAGTTAAATTTTGTGGAATTAACTCAACAATAGAAACTGTATCCTGAACATGACTCATTTTTTTAAAATAAACATAACTTCCCATGCCTATTGTGACTAACAAAATAAAAAATAAAGATATGTAATTTCTATTCACTCTTTGTTTACTATTAAAGTCTTTCTATTAATAAAGAAGAACCATTTGCGTGTGTTTGTAGCCTTCCTGCTCCAAGAGCTTTTCTTCCTTCTACTCTTATTGTTTCTCCTGCATATAAATCTACTACTTTAATTACAGTAATCGTAGTAATATTAATATTTCTATTCCTATGACTTGCTGCTGCATAAGTTCCAGGAATCACGACATTATTATTTGTCAATTGGTATTCACTTTCCGATCTATTATTACCATCTGTCATTTCAACTGAAACTCTACAAGTAATTTTATACCTTCCTGTTTTTGTAACCGTAATACTATTTGCAGTTATTATGTAATTTGCATCTACAATTCCAGCAGTACCAAAAGGAAGATTGGCAAAAATATCTAACAAAATATTACCTCCAGTCACATCATATATTTCAGCCATTGTATTTGCCAAAGCAACTTTATTCACAGAGTTACCTTGATGTACCGATAAAGTATCAATTCTTAAGTTAGAAATACTATCAATTGTTCCTACAGAATCTAAATTCATATACCTTACTGTTCCGTCTGCAGGATTTACAACTAAAATAGAAGTATCGTTTGTTTGAGCTAATGATATACCTTCCACTCTTAAGGGATCGATTGAGGTTTGCGGTTTAATATGTAATGTTGCTGTTTGTGCAAGACTTCCATCAACTCCCAATCCTAATCTTCCATCTTTAAGTAATGTAAAGGCATTGGAACGAGCTCCTGTAGATGTTCCATTTCCTACTACTAATAATTTATCAGTATTAGTGTAAGACATTGTAGTAGCTGGAGTATAAGTAGTACTAAATAATCCTAGAACAGTTTCTCCATAAGAAAAAGCAGTATTACTCTCTCCTCCAATAACTGTAGCATTATCTCCTAGTACAACATTATTCTCTCCACCAATATTTGTTGACTGAAATCCAGAAACATTATTAGAGAACCCTCCAAGATTACTAGATTGAGAACCTGAAATGCTATTATTTGAACCACCAATATTTGATGATGCAAATCCTGTTGCTGAGTTTGAATTTCCACCAAATGTCAATGATGCATATCCTATAGCTGTGTTATTAGATCCTGCTGCTAACGAATATACACCAGATGCTGAACTTCCTCCTGGAATTCCTTCAAGCCCTCTTGCATTAGATTCTCTCCAATCTCCATCTCCATAATGAGCATAAAGTGTATCACCCCCCTCAACTAAAACAAGACTATCTCCTTTAATATACATAGTATCAATTTTTTCGTTAGTTGAATCTAAATCTTGCAGATATAGTTTTGTTTCAACACTATCTTCATCCGTATAAATCAAAGTATCATTTGATAAAATCATTTTAGTTAAAGTCTCTTTTTTTCCAAAAACTTTTGTAGAGTCGCCATTCTCATCAACATAGTAAGTTGAATCGCCTAATTGTCCAAAGTAAGTTAAGACTGTGTCCTTTGTATCAAAGGTTGTAGTTAATCCCTTTTCATCTGTGTAAGTAAATAATCCGTTTCCATCATCTACCAATGTTGAAATCACTGTGTCGTTATTCACAAATACTTTGGTCGTATCGCCAAATCCATCTACGTAATAAACACTGTCTCCTAATTGTCCAAACTTAGTTGTATTAGTATCTTTTGCATCAAAGGTTGTTACTGTTCCATCTTCGCTTGTATAACTAAATGTTCCATTTCCATTATCTATCAAAGTAGTAATCACTGTGTCGTTATTCACAAATACTTTGGTCGTATCGCCAAATCCATCTACGTAATAAACACTGTCGCCTAATTGTCCAAACTTAGTTGTATTAGTATCCTTTG